>CAMDNC010000045.1 GCA_945902755.1 Flavipsychrobacter stenotrophus | reverse complement strand
GTGATAACGATATATCAGGTGTATCTGGCCCTTTTGGAACTAATGTGACTGGAGTGTTAGCTGGTGGCACCTTGATCGGAGGTAATATATTCAATAACAGAATAAATAACATCAACAATACAGGTATTGGTTTTGGTTGTTCTGGTATTCAAGTGAATACTGGTAGCTCTGCTAATATTAATATCTACAATAACTTCATTAGCGAAGTATTTGCCTCGAGCGGTAGTACTACTGTTCCTCAAAATAATGGTTATGGTATCATTTTGTCATTTGGTGGAAGTGGTTTCAATATTTATAACAATACTATAGTATCTGGTACATCACAAGCAGCAGGTGCAGCATCAGGGCCTATATTCATAAGTGGTGCAATAGCAACTGCAAGTGCAATCAATTTGCGTAATAATATATTGGTAAATACACAGGTAGGAGCAGTTACGAGCAGAACTGGTATTTTCTGCGCAGCAGCAAGCACTGTATTTAATACCATAAATAATAACGTATATTTTGCCACCTCTGGTTCATTGGGTAATATAGGTGGTGTTAGTCGTAACTCAATTGCAGACATGCAAACTGGTTTTGGTCAGAACGTAAATTCTGGTAACGCTAATCCTGTTTTTGTTTCAGCTACAGATCTTCATTTACAAAACGTTGTAGCAAACACAGCAATGCAGATAGGTGCACCAATAACAACCCCAGCTATCACAACAGATATAGATGGTGCTGCTAGAGGCACTACTGTAACCGTAGCAGGTGCGCATGAGTTGGTAATACCAATAGACATAGCATATACTCCAGTTTTTGCTACTTGTGCTGGTGGCGATATCACGTTGAGTGGTGTAACAATAGCAGATAGTTTGGGTGTGCCTACCGCAGGTGCTAATGTACCTAGGGCTTACTTCCGCAAGGGTACGGGTGCATGGTTTTCTGTACCAGGTACATTAACTGCTGGTACTGGTACTAGTGGTACGTGGGAGTTCATCATGCCAGCAGCAACACTGGGCGGTACGGCAGCATCGAATTCTATATCTTATTATGTGATAGCACAAAATGCAGCAGGTAAGGTTACATCAAATCCATCGGCTGGCTTGGTAGCCACTGGTGTAAACAGTGTTACAACGCCTCCTACATCTCCAACAACCTTTACAGTAAAAGCATTGCCTACGTTGATAAGTGTAGGAACCACTACGCCATCAGTATGCGAAGGAACGCCATTTACACTTACTTCAGGTGCGGTATCTGGTGTGGGTGCATTGATATCATACAACTGGTCTGGTCCGGCATCTTACTCTAACACAACAACTGTAAACAACGTATCTATTACTCCTGCGACTACTGCTTCTTCTGGTGCATATAGTTTAACAGTTACGTATCCCGGAGCTGGTTGTACAAGTACTATTCGTTCGGTGGCAGTGACAGTAAGTGGTGCACTACCCGCTATCACCGGTTCTTACACTGTTTGTGCGTCATCAACTACTACGCTTGCACACGCTAATGCAGGTGGTACATGGAGCAGCAGCAATACTGGTATAGCTACAGTGGTTACTACATCGGGTGTGTTGACAGGTGTAGCAGCCGGCACGGCAACTATCACTTACAAAGTAGGTGCATGCATCACAACTGCCGTAGTAACGGTGAACCCAAGACCACTGGCAATAGTTGGAACGCTTTCTATCTGCCCTTCTACTACTACTGCATTAACAAGTGGTACGGCTAGTGGAACTTGGACCAGCTCAAATGCTGCAATAGCAACCATAGATGCTGGTACAGGTGTGGCTACTTCTGTTACCAATGGTACAGCAACAATATCTTACACAATACCTACGGGATGTTTTACTACATCTGTGCTAACTGTTAATTCACTTCCTGCTGTGATAGGTGGTGCATCGTCAGTTTGTTTAGGATCTAACATTACACTTACCTCATCACCTGCTGGTGGTGTATGGTCGACCAATGACGCTACTATTGCTACTGTATCAACTGCTGGTGTAGTGACAGGTGTAGCAAGTGGAAATACCACAATAACTTACACATCATCATTGGGTTGTGTTCGTACAAAAGATATCACTGTAAACCCATTACCAGCGGCAACACCTGCAGTAGGTATTGTATGTACAGGTACTACAGTAACAATGACTAATACGACACCTGGTGGAGTTTGGTCTTCAAGCAATGCGGTTTACGCCACTATCAATTCAATAACTGGTTTGCTTACTCCTGTAAATGCTGGAACGGCAAACATAACTTACACCCTAGGTACGGGATGTAATAGCGTAGTCGTTGTAACTACAAGCCCTACTCCTGTAGTAATAGCAGGAGCAACGAGTGTTTGTCAAGGTTCGAATGGCACATTAACTAATGTGACTGCTGGTGGTACTTGGAGTTCTGCCAACTCAGCGATAGCTGATGTTACTACAACTACCGGTGTTATATCTGGTATTGCATCTGGAACTACCACTGTAACATATACGTTAGCAACAGGATGTTTCCGTACGGGTACTGTAACAGTAAATGTAACTCCAGCTCCTATTGCAGGTCCTGGTTCAGCTTGTGTCAGCAATCCGGTTACTCTTACTAGCGCTACAGCAGGTGGTTCATGGTCAACAAGCACGTCGGCAGTAGCTACGATAGGTGGTACCACTGGTATATTAAACCCAGTAGCTCCAGGTAATGTAACTGTAAGTTATACCTTACCTAGCTCGTGCAGAGCATTTCTTCCTATTACCGTTTTTGGATTGCCTGCTACAATAACAGGCACTGCAGTAGTATGTGTATCAGGTACAACTGTACTTAATACACTTTCTGTAGGTGGTGCATGGAGCAGCAGTGACCCTACTATAGCAAGCGTAGATGCTGTTGGAATCGTAACTGGTGTAAATGCTGGTACTGCCAACATATCTTATACTTTGGGCTCAGGATGTTTCCGCGTACGTACAGTAACTGTAAATCCCTTACCAGCTGCAATAGGTGGTACATTGTTAGCTTGTACAGGCGCAACTGTAACACTTACTAATACAACAATAGGTGGTACGTGGGTGAGTTCTACGACAAGTGTAGCTACAGTTGGTTCGCTTACTGGTGTCGTTAGTGGCATAGTATCAGGTAATAGCACGATTTCTTATAGGCTAGCAACTGGTTGTGCATCAACAGCGATAGTGACTATAAATGCATTGCCGTCAGCAATAGTTGGTACACCAATAGCATGCGTAGGTGGTACTGCTTCACTTTCTAATCCTGACGCTGGCGGTATATGGTCGTCTAGTGATGTTCTTGTTGCAACAGTAGATGCAGTTGGTACTGTTACGGGCGTAGCAATAGGTACGGCAGTAATTAGTTATACCAATCCTTTAACTACATGTGCGAGATCAATTATCGTATCAGTAAATCCTGTTCCATCTGCTATTGCAGGTACATTAGTTGTATGCGAAGGGTCGGCAACAAGCTTAACTAGCACACCAGGTGCTGGTGCGTGGACAAGTAGTGACAATACAATTGCAACTGTCGCTTCAGTATCTGGAGTTGTTACTGGTGTAAGTCAGGGAACAGTAAATATTACTTACACGGTCGGCGGTGTTGGCGGTTGCTTTAATTCTGCTGTTGTAACGGTGAATCCTCTGCCAAACCCAATAACAGGTGTAGCAGCAGTATGTATTGGTTTTACAACCACACTTAGCAATGTTACTTCTGGTGGGTCTTGGAGCAGTGCTAATCCAGCAGTTGCAACAATTGACGCTGCAGGAATAGTAACTGGAATGATAACAGGTACTACAACCGTTTCTTACACACTACCTACTGGTTGTGCAAGAGTAGTGGTGGTTACTGTAAATGCTTTGCCATCTGCTTTGACAGGTGCCGCAGCTGTGTGTGTGGGGTCTAATGTAACATTGTCATCTACACCAGTAGGTGGTACTTGGACAAGCAGCGATGTGACTATAGCTACTATATCACCAACAAGAGTAGTAACAGGTGTAACAGCAGGCACTGCTAATATCACTTACACGTTGCCTACAAGTTGTTATCGTACTATCACTGTTACAGTAAACTCATTGCCTGATACGATACTTGGTCCATTGAGCTATTGTAATGGAAGCACGAATACATTAACCAATACTGTTTTGGGAGGAACATGGAGTTCTGCAACCGTTTCGGTAGCCACGATTAATGCAGCTACTGGTTTGGTAACAGGTGGTATAAACGCTGGAACTTCAAGAATTACATATATTTTGTCTACCGGTTGTTTGTCTACGGTAGTGGTTACTAATAACGCACTGCCAGCATCTGCAATATCAGGTGTCAATGTTATATGTGAAGGTACAAGTACTTCTTTCACAAATACTACTACAGGTGGTACATGGACAAGTAGTGACCCAACCGTGGCTACAGTTACAAGTGCTACAGGTTTTGTATCCGGTATTATAGCAGGCACGGCTACTATCACGTATACTATTTCTAATGGCTGTTATCGCACAAGAAGTGTAACAGTTAATCCTATACCTGCAGTGATAACCGGTGTTATGGAAGCTTGTGTAGGTGGTAATACAACGTTAAGTAACTCATCTGTAGGAGGAACATGGGCATCTAGCTTACCATCTGTAGCTACAATTAATAATATTACGGGTATCGCTACTGGCATCAGTGCTGGCACTGCTGTAGTAACATACAAATTGTCAAATAGTTGTTTTGTAACTGGTGTGCTTACTGTAAATGCATTGCCAGCCTCTATAACGGGAACACCAACGGTGTGTGTAGGATCAACTACTACACTTTCTTCTACATCTTTGGGCGGTACGTGGACTAGTAGCAACCCCTCTATTGCTTCGGTAGACGCTGCTGGTACAGTAACTGGTAATGCTGCCGGAATATGCACAATACTTTATGCTGGACCAGTATCTGGTTGTGTAGCTACAAGACAAATTACTGTAAATCCTGTTCCAGCGCCGATAACAGGTGCCAGCGTTGTTTGTTTAGGAAGTAGCACTTCATTAACAAGTCTTTCTACCGGTGGTTCATGGTCGAGCGATAATAATTTTATTGCTACTGTTAACACTTCAGGAAGTGTAACAGGTGTAGCTGGTGGTACTGTTTTGATTTCTTACAGATTAATAACTGGATGTATAGCAACCACATTGGTGACGGTAGATCCATTACCATCAGCTATTACGGGTTTAGCAGCACTTTGTGCTTCCGGAGGAACAACGACTTTATCGAACGCAACTGGTGGGGGTGTATGGTCTAGTTCAAATCCGACGATAGCATCGATAGACGCTGCTGGTGTTGTCACCGGTGGTACTACGGGTACTGCTACAATTTCTTACACATTAATTTCTACGGGTTGTAGATCTACACGTTTAGTTACAGTTCAACCTTTGCCTGCTGCTTTGTCAGGTACAGCTACAGTTTGCGAAGGTCTTTCCACTATACTTACTTCTACACCATCCTTTGGTGTATGGACAAGTAGTAATGGTTCTGTGGCATCAGTATCTGCTACAGGTATAGTTTCTGGTATTGTAGCAGGCACCTCTACTATTAGCTATACACTGAGTACAGGTTGTAGTGCCTCTACCGTGGTTACAGTCAATCCGTTGCCAACTATCACAGGTATTGCTACTTCATGCATAGGTGGTTCATCTACTCTTACTGGTGCTGCAGCAGGTGGTTTGTGGACCAGTAGCAACGCAGGCGTAGCGTCTGTTGGTGCAGCTACTGGAATTGTTACAGGAGTAACGTCTGGAATTGCTAACATTACTTATACATTGTCTACTGGCTGTAGGTCGATTGTACCTTTCGTTGTTTCTCCATCGCCAACACTAATTGTTGGAATTGCGGCAATCTGTGCTGATGCAAATACAGTTCTGACCAATGCTACTGCGGGTGGCACATGGAGCAGTAGTGATGTCACTATCGCTACCATTGGAACTGGCTCTGGCGTAGCACAAGGTGTATCAGCTGGTACAACCACTATTAGTTACACACTTACAAGTACTGGCTGTCTCACTACACGGGTACTTACTGTACACCCATTGCCAGCAGCAATAACTGGAACAGATGCATTGTGTGCAGGATCTACCGCTACTTACTCTAATTCTAGTGTAGGTGGAACATGGGCGAGCAGCAGTACTGCTGTAGCTACTATTAATTCATCCACTGGTTTACTTTCAGCGGTTGCCGCAGGCACCACTACAATAACCTATAGGTTTGCAACTGGTTGCCAGACAACTAAGATTGTAACCGTAACACCATTACCTGCACCCATTACAGGAACAGCTTCTGTTTGTGTTGACGGTACAACGGTATTTAGTACTACAACTGTAGGAGGTACTTGGAGCAGCAGTAATAACATTGTGGCATTGGTAGGCACAAATGGTGTGGTAGCAGGTATGTCTGCAGGTACGTCTATCATTTCTTACCAAGTAAGTACTGGTTGTTTTGTTACTAGATTAGTGACGGTATTGCCAAGACCATCAGCTATTGCTGGTTCATTGACGATTTGTCAAGGTTCATCTTCTAACCTCAGCAGTCTTACACCCGGCGGTACATGGTCGAGTACAGATCCTATTGTCGCTACCATTGGTTTGACTACAGGTTTAACCCTAGGTATTTCTACTGGTACATCTACAATAAGCTATGTTGCACCAACTGGATGCTTTGTTACTAACGTGGTAACAGTTAATCCTTTGCCTTTACCGATAGAAGGTAACACCAATATTTGTCTAGGGGCTACTTCATTGCTTACAAACCTTACCCCTGGTACCGGTACTTGGGCAACAGGAAATCCAGTAATTGCGAGTGTTGATGTTGCAACTGGTTTAGTGACCGGTGTTTCTACTGGTACTACTACGATTACATATTTCTTATCTACTGGCTGTCGCTCTACAACAATTGTTACTATCAGCCCTGTACCTGCTACTATACTAGGTGTAGCCAGTGTATGTATAGGCAATACCACTACTCTTAGCAATGCTACAATCGGTGGTACATGGATAAGCGATGATATATCGATAGCAACTGTTAGTAGTTCTGGTATCGTGACAGGTATCACAACTGGTATCGTGACCATTAGTTATACATTACCTACAGGTTGTGCTAGAACTTTAGATGTTACAGTTAATCCTTTGCCTGATGCAATAGGCGGTACTCCTTCGGTGTGCGCAGGTGTATCTACAACACTGACCAATACGACCGCCGGCGGAGTATGGACAAGTAGTACACCAACTGTGGCAACTGTAACAGTTGGCGGTGGTGTATTATATGGTGTTGGTGCTGGTACTAGTTTGATATCCTATACCACTGCCGATGGTTGCCGTTCATTTATAGTAGCTACAGTTCATCCTTTACCAGGTATTATTTCTGGCACTACTAATTTGTGTGAAGGTAGTTCTGTGACTTTATCTAATACTGTATCTGGTGGTACATGGACAAGCGGTGGTTTTGCTGCGGCTGTGGATCCTGCATCGGGTGTTGTAACCGGAATTGGAATTGGTATAGATACAGTAAGGTATACCCTAACAGGTGGCTGTTCTACCTATATTCTTGTTACAGTTAATCCTGCTCCGCCGCCAATAACTGGTGATTTCGAGATTTGCTTAGGTGAATCTACAACTTTATCTAACGGCACTGCTGGTGGCAGTTGGACAAGTGGTACACCATCTGTTGCTACGGTAGGTCTCGGAAGTGGTATTGTGACTTCTGTATCTGCTGGTATCACTAACGTTACCTATTCATTAGGTGCTGGTTGTAAAGTGTTTGTACCTGTGCAAATCAATCCTGCTCCTTCACCAATCACTGGGCCTGGTCAGGTATGTATGGGCGATTCTATCTTACTTACGAATGGTGTTTCTGGAGGTACGTGGAGTAGCAGTAATGTATCAGTAGCACCCGTAAACGCTGTTACTGGTGTTGTATATGGAGTTACAAATGACACAGTTACCATTACATACCAATTGTTAGGTGGATGTTCTACAAGATTCACGATCACCGTTAATCCTACACCTCCTGCAATAACTGGTTTGGATAGTGTGTGTCAGGGTAGCACCATTGATTTGGACAATAGCAGTATACAACCTGGCATATGGACTTCGAGTAATCCATCGGTTGCTCCTGTTTCTTTAGTGCCGGGAATAGTGACAGGTGTTGCAGTTGGTACTGCTCATATTTCATTCACTGTTCTGAGTACGGGTTGTTTCAACTATACTACTGTAACTGTTAATCCTGCTCCTGCTGCTATTACTGGTGTTACTAATGTGTGCGTAGCTGCTGCTACCATCCTTAGTAATGCTACTGCTGGTGGTACATGGACGAGCAGTAATACTACGGTTGCTACTGTTGGTTTTGCTTCTGGTTTAGTGAGTGGTCTCACAGCTGGTTCTACTACTATTACTTATCTGTTACCTACAGGGTGTTTTGTTACTACTGTTGTTGTGGTTAATCCTTTGCCCGATGTTATAGCCGGTCCCGATAATGTATGCGTGGGGTCAACAGGTACACTTACTAATACTGTAGGGTTTGGTAGTTGGTCGTCTAGTGCGCCTTCTATAGCATCAATTAGTCCATCTACAGGACTTGTGTCTGGGATAAGTGATGGTACTGCAACTATTACATACTCGCTTATTGCTACAGGTTGTTATGTTACTAAGCAAATTACTGTTAATCCTCTGCCACCAACTATTACAGGTGCTGAATTTATGTGTTTGGGCTCCACTTCGTTAGTAAGCAATCCAATACCAGGCGGTTCTTGGTCAAGTAGTACTCCTTCAGTAATTAATGTTGATGCATTCGGTAACGTTACTGCGTTGACAGTAGGTACATCTAGAATCACGTATACGTTGGGTACTGCATGTTTTACTACTAGACTTCTGACAGTAGAGCCAACGTTAAATGCAATAACTGGTCCATCTAATGTTTGTGAGTTTGCTACTATTGCGCTTAGCAACGATTATTCCGGTGGTGTGTGGACTACTTCTAATGCATCCATTGCTACAGTTAGTGTGTCTGGTGTTGTTACCGGTGTATCTGCTGGAGTGGTTAATATTTCTTATGCCACACCATTGGCTGGTTGTTTTGCAACTACTTCAGTTACGGTGGATGCAGTACCTGCTACGATTGCTGGAACGGACAGTGTTTGTATTGGAGCGGTTACCTTCTTAACAAATTCTGTTGCCGGTGGTGTATGGAGTAGTAGTGATATTACCGTTGCTACTGTAGATGGTTTGGGTAATGTGACTGGTGTGTCCGCAAATACAGTAAGGATTTCGTATGTAATTGGTTCTGGCTGTAGTGCAAGTATCGTAGTAACAGTTAAGCCTTTTGCTGAAGCAGGTACTATTACTGGTATTGCTGAGGTGTGCTTAGGTACTGATAGTACATTCACTAGTACGGTTGCAGGTGGTAGCTGGAGTTCTAGCGATCCTACAATAGCGTCGGTTACTTCCACTGGTATCGTAGCAGGTGTAAGTATAGGTTCAGCTGTCATCACTTACATCGTTGTAAATGACTGTAGTGCCGATACTGCTACTTACAACGTATTGGTAATACCTGAGCCAGATGCTGGTGTACTATCTGGTACTGCTGGATTGTGTGTTGGTTACACATCTACAATAACCAGTACTATTTCTGGTGGTACGTGGACAAGTAGTAACCCTTCAATAGCTGCAGTTAGTTCTACTGGTGTTGTTACTACGATTGCCCCTGGTACCGCAATTATTAGCTATGCAGTTACAACTACTTGTGGTACGGATGTAGCAACGCTAGCATTTACTGTGTTTACTACGGCTCCTCAGCCATCTATCACTGTACATTCTGATTCTGTTGTATGTCTCAATTCTATGTATGTAAACTTTGGTGCTACTAGAGATACGCTACCTGGAACGACGTATACTTGGTCGGTTACTAATGCTGACATTTATGCAACTGCTGCTAATGGCCGCAACATACTAGTAAACTTTACAAGTCCTGGTTTGTCAGTTATTAAGTTGACTACTCAGATTACGTCTACTGGGTGTTTTGCTGTTGATTCATTCAATGTAACGGTTTCGAATGACTCAGTAAGAGTTCCGGAAGTGAAATACTATGCTAATGAGTTGATATGTACAGACAATACATCTGATAGTTACCAATGGGGTTATGATGATGTAAACACACTTGATTCTACTATCATCCGTGGTGCTAACCAGCAGTCGTATTATCTCCCTACTCCAGACTTCGCAAATAGACGTTACTGGGTGATTGCAGACTTCGGTGGTTGTTTCCAAAAAGTATACTACAACCCACCAACTAATGTACCGTCTGTAAATACCGGTGATATAAGTGTAACTCTTTTCCCTAACCCAGCTGACTCTAGAGTAAATATTCAAGTTACTGGATTGGGAATGAATGCCGATGTTACAGTCAAGTTGATGGACATGTTGGGTAAAGAAATAGAGATTTCCACTCTTGTAAATGGCAGAGGAAGTATTAATGTAACTAATCTGGCGTCTGGAGTTTACTCTGTAATGTTTGTAAATGATGGTGTAAGAATCGCTACAAGAACGTTCGTTAAGAACTAAAGGTTAGCGGCTTTTTGATAGGTCAATGAGCGGGCAATGTGAGTAGTCACATTGCCCGCTTTCGTTTTCATGTACATGCTACTGTTTATTCATTGTGCATTAGTTTCATTTTCAACTGCTATTCCTGTTCTATGGTTACACAGAGCATGGTTGTCGTCCTAATGTCGATGTATTGATTAAATTAGTTACACCATTTTGATGCTGTTTAGTATCGTCGAATTTGAATTATTTGACAGTACAATGAGTAGTGTTGGGCAAATCAAAATCTATTGTGTTATGGTTTGTATTACTCAGGAAGTGATACCCTAGTAGAAATTTGTTTTATGTGCAGTATTCGATGTACTATATGAGCAAAAAAAAAGCTGCTTCCAAAAATGAAGCAGCTATGATTTTTAGAGAACTAATTGCTATGTTATCTATTGAAAATTGTACATCTCATTTGGAATTGCACATAGTCGCGGTCAATAAATTTATCGCTTGGATTAATAACCCCGTTGATGCCTTTGCGATAAGAAACCGCGGCTTTTACTCTTTGTGTGAGTGCATATTCTGTTTTACCCACGAATCCTACATCAAAAGAAGGTGCTACCTGTAGGTTACCTCTATCAACTTCTGATGTTGCTGGGCGGTTATCTACTAGCATCTTTTGGAAGTCGGGACCCATACCGATAGACATACGTTTCATTATTTTGTAGCCGATGCCAGGTGTGATTTGGGCATAGTATAGATTGTACGAAATGTCTTGAGTTTTGAGTACTCCTACAGGGGAGTTGTCGGGTGTAGTTATACCCGTCTCTATACTTGTTGTTTTGGAGGCAGATGTGGGTTTAGCTGCAATAGAGCCATTACCACCTAACACATTTTGATTTTCGTATGACATATATAGAGTGCGCTGTGTGTTAGCACTAGTTGCAAATGCAACATCGCTTTCAATATATACTTTATCATTTATCATTTTGCGTACGGTAGCACCAGCCATATATCCGCTATTCTGGTTTCCTTGGTTGATGCCACCAGACAGAATAACAGAAAGATTAAGAGGCTTTTTGACAGCAGGTGCATCATGTCTGAAAGTCCGCATTGCTTGTTTCGCTGCTATCACTTTTTTCTCCGCCTTGCTAACTATCGCTACATCCTTTAAAGTAGACGAGGGAACTAATGTAGTTGTGGCACTTCTGTTGTTGTTTGTCTTTTTGTTGTTTTGTATATAATTGTTGGGTGTTACATTTTGGAGTTTTATTCCAAAGTTGGTGCTAGCAATACGTTCATTTTTTGGGGATGATCTTTTAAGTGTTTTTCTAGTTTGTTTACCTGCTTGTTGGTCAAAAGAGCTAGGATGAGCATATTGGATCATAGCAACTGGTGCTTTTGTAGCGACAGTTTCTTTAAACGTACCAGTATGGGTATATGAAGTATTTGAGTTGTTAATGCTTGGAGCACCAAATTTGAGCATAGATGTTACGCCCAAGGCCAATGCCACTGATGCTGCCATGCCAGTAGCAGGCAGCCATAACCACATTAACATACTACGTTTCTTTGCACGACCATCTAGTTGCTCTGAGAGGGCGTCCCAATTTCGGGCATTGTACGCAAAGTCGTTCTGCTCAAACTTCTGTCTGAACAGTTCGTCAAATTCTCCTGGCTTCATACGATACTTTATTTTGTTCACTGTTTATTATTTTCTTTTGGAGCACATTTCTGGCATGATGTAAATGCCAGTGCGATGTACCCTCGCTAATTTCCAATTGACTACCTATTTCTTTATGATTGAAACCATCAAACACGAACATGTTGAAAACAGTGCGTGTCATCGCAGGCAATGACTGTATTAGTCTAACCATGTCTTTGAATTCGACGCTTTCGATACCCTCGTTGGTTACAGAAAGATTAGATTCTTCAGCTGGAATTGCTTTTACGTGCATTGCCATTTCTTCTTTGAGAGATGTGCTGCGTAGATAATCGAGACAGGTATTTACTAGTATACGTCTGATCCATCCTTCGAAAGAGCCTGTATTGTTGAATTTTTCTATTTGTGTGAACACTTTTAAAAACCCATCATTTAATAGTTGCTCTGCATCTTGCATATCCTTAGCATAGCGAGCGCATACCTTCAAAAACGTGCTATAGTACGTTTTGTAGAGATGCTCCTGCATTGCCCGGTTTTTTTGCCGGCACCCTGCTATTATTTCCTGTTCAGAATATGCGGGCATAAGGATGATTACTGGTTGACAATAGTAAATTACTACATTTTTTTCATTGGTTCTTCTTCGTTGCTTGTTTTTGTTTTACCTCAGACACTTATTAGCAAATTAGTTCCTAATTAAAAGCATGAAAGTTCGATAGTTTTTATAGGGGCTGGCCCAATTGGGTTATAGCTTCAAGTGTTGACAAATTTTGTTTATCGGTTGACGTTTTGTTGTATTTTATACTATTTATTCTTTTTCTAGAGAGATCAGATAAGAAATTGAAAAAGGCGCCTTTTTGCTATTAAAACTAACCACTCACTACTATAGACGTAATATCGTACCTATTTCTTTGGTGTAATTCATAGAATTATATTTGGTATGTGTGAGTTGCCTTTCAATGGCAGTTTCATAATGCAGTAGCAATTTGTATACCACCATACGAGTGTGGTTTTCCTTTTTCAAATTCTCTCGTTTGCCAAGCTTTGAAATATTCTAGAAATATTCTGCCGTATGATACACGTATACCATACCTGAAACTTGCTATGCTACGTGTAATTTCTGATGCAGAAAGAACATATGGATTGCTATTAGCTGTAATTCCACCTTGAAGAGATGCATTGTAGAGCACATATTTTACATCGGTATTGCAGTAGCTATAAATACTCCATTTTTTAAGACTTGGACTTTGTCCGCTATATGGGTTGTTGATATGCCCAAACATAAATGTAACATTTGTAGTAAGATTAGTATTAATAGTGCCAATGCTCCCTCCACCTCCTCCTATAAGTGATAGTATATCTTTGTAGCTAACAATCTGTTTGTCGTATTGTACCTGATAATTGAGTGCTAAATCGTTATTTATTTGATATTGCCACCCATGTGGAGTTATATTATTTAATTTATCGTGAATGAACTCCTGCATTTCTTTGGCACCGGCTGCTTGTCCTATTATCCCAAAGTATAATGTAGTTGAAAAACGCTGCTTATGCGTAGTGTCGGTAGTGATGGCAAAACTTTTAGCAATTAAAACAGCTGCAAAGGGACGGTCGTTGTATAATATATCATCGCTACTAATACTGGAAGGGGTAAATCCATTGTGCTGCAATCCAAGACCGAAAATGGTAGTACTATAATTAGGGTGTAACAGGAGTTTGTTTACAAAAAGTTTGTCCATTTGTGGTAGTGTTAGCTCTGCGTCTATCCCTTGAGTGTAATACTCGTCTGTGGCAGAGAAGAAATCATTTTCATAGCTGAAACGAAAGTAACCATCATTGTTTATGTGTCTGTAAACAGATGTGTTGATAATTTGCTGTGCCAATAGATTCTCGTTGGTAAGACAAATAATAGCAGCAAGTAAAAATAGTTTGTAATACATGTTAGTATGTACGATTAGGTAAGAATAAAGGATTGCTGATTTTGTCAATTCAGGATTGTGGTTAAATGAAATTAGCTTTGTTAATTCTTGTTGTTAATTTTCATTATCTGTTAGGAATATCCTAACTTAAATTGCATATTTGTATACAATTACTTTTTATGGCAACTTACCTCGTAGCAGATAGCGGATCAACAAAAACAGATTGGTGTCTTTTGCGCGATGGCAGCAAGCCAGTGTATTATAGCACAAAGGGTATCAACCCATATCTGCAAAATGGGGCGTCAATAGCCGAATTGCTGAATGACGAAATATCATGGGCTGGCAAAAAACACATTCCTGATGTAATAAGCTACTATGGTGCGGGAGCATCATCAATAGATAAGCAGAAGTTACTGGCCAGTATTTTGAAGCAGCATTTTGGGGCTTCTAAAGTTAGCGTGCAAAGCGACCTAATGGCAGCTGCCCGTGCATTGTGTGGAGATCAAAAGGGTATGGTGTGCATATTGGGCACAGGTAGTTCTTCATGTTACTATGATGGCAAAAATATTAAAATACAACAACCATCGTTAGGGTATCTAGCAGGTGATGAGGGAAGTGGCAACTACATGGGCAGGAGAATATTGCAATATTATGCGTACAATACGTTTGATGCAGAATTGAAAACGGGTTTTGAGATGCGTTATGGAAAAGATATTAATGCCATATTAAGTAAGTTATACAGTGATCCATATCCCAATAGATATCTAGCTTCTTTTGCACCTATGCTGGTAGATATGCGTGGACACTACATGGCTGAGAATATAATAGAAGATTGCATCAACGATTTTTTTAGGAATAGTATTCTTAAATATCGGCAAAGTTGGAAAAGACCACTCTATTTTACTGGTTCAATAGCATTTGCATTTAAAGATGTTATTAGTAATTTATGTGATCAATATGAATTAGAACTTGGTAAAATAGAAAAGAGCCCTATGGAAGGATTGGTGAAGTACTACAAAAACGAAATTAAAAATCTATAAGTAGTAGCTATTCTACATACTTATTTAATGAATCTCTGGACGGTAGTTCCATTTCTTGTTCTTGCAGCACCTTTTGTTTTTGAACATACTTGCTACCTCTAAAAAACTCACCCAAATTATCGAAAGATCTACGCCAACTGATTCCTACACCTCTACGTAAAATATTCTGATCTCGGGTTAGGTCGTAATCGCTCGTTTGAAAGGCATTAAGCCGCAGCCCACTATGCTCTGACAGTACGTACTGAAATCGGAAGTCACCAGCTATATTGAAGTTGGTTGTATTGCTGCTGCTTGCAGGTCTTCCCCAGTCAGATGTACTCCCAACAGATACCAATAGGCGATTGTTCAGGTAGTTTTTGGTTAGGCCGAGCTTCAGTTGATTTCTATTTACGTTGCCTACAGTTGCTTGATCGTTATAGTTGTAATTAGTGTATTTCACGGCAACATTGAGATTTCTATTACCCAATAGTTTGTTGACAATATTAGTAAGTCCTGTAGATGCTGTGCTGGATATAATTTGGCTAATATTGTTGACTGTGCCTGACAGCGCTGACGCACCAAGCGATGTTTCGGGTATGATAAATGCACCTACTAAAAGCAAGGACGCGACCTGATCGAACTTTTGTCGGTCATCATTGTTAATCAGTTGTAGTTTTCGGTAAGCGAGTGTCCCTTGAGAATGATTATTATCTAGGTCTAAATCGAAAGTCAGTTTTGAGTTATAGATAGGTCCATTCATGTGCAGCATTACATTAACCCACTGTGGCGACTGGGCATCAATGAGTTCAGGTCCACGAATGAGTAGTCTATCGTTTTCAGTAAGAAGGTCATACATCCTTGCTTTTACAGAATAAACGGCATCTACTGCTAAATTTGTTTCGGAGAAAGGTCCATTAAAACTAATAGTGCTTCCGGCATTTAAGCGGAATACACGTTGTATAAGCAATTGCTGAAATGTAAGTGTGTATGTACCATTATAAATATTGTAAATACCAGACATTCTCATGTCGTTGTCTGGAGGTATATCTATCTGTATATTACCTGTGCCGGTAGTTACAATTTCATCTTCTGTGGCTGGGTCTAGCACTATGTGTATTTCTGCAAGTGTATTAAGGTTGGCATCCAAATTGATAGATATCTTATCTTGCCGTTTTTTTACATTTTTTTCTTGGTCTGAGCCATAAGTAACAAAAGAAACATAAGAATAGGCGCCCACATATCCTCCTGTACTGGCAGGTATATAAATGGTAGACTTAGCTGCTGGTGTGCCATTAAACAAATTAAGTCTGATATTATTGAAAGGGCCTCTGATTGTAAATGAATCCATACTAGCTACCAGTTTTCCATAAAATAGGTCATTGTCTTTGTGTGTAAGATTCATAACCTCAAACTTAGGAGTAGTTATTTTTAGGCGCATGCGCATTTTTTCAAACAACTCGTGCGAGAAATGTCCTGAAAGCGTGGCGGTGTTGTTGTAGCTGTCATATACAATCACTTCTCCTAGATTGATACGGGTATTAGTAATACTAACAGTGGCTTTTGGAACAACATATTTACAACCCAGATAGTCGAATCTTAGTGCAGCATTTTTGAGCGATAGTTTCCCGTCTATTACTGGTTTGTTGGGGCTGCCCCATATATCTATACTGCCATTTACAGTGCCTGCGAGATTGCTCATAAGCCCGGTAAGGAAGGGGCCTGCCCATGCTACTCTTGCATCATTAAACCTCACTGATCCATCTATTTTATTGTTAGAGGTGCTATCCATATCAAAAGTGCCAAACGCTACAATAGACGCATTGTCTCGGTAGATGCCAGTTTGGGGGTCTATCCGAATTTCATTTCTAGATGCACTATACTCGCCGGTAATATTGATGGTGCCAATAGTATCATTACCTAGTTTTACATCAGTAGCCCTAACATTTGCATTGACAACTAGATCATTGAAAATATCTTCTACTTTAATAACTCCATTTATCCTGCCATCTGGCTCATATTCATTCAGTGTAGCCAAATGACCCAGTTGCGCCACATCGATATTTTCTATATTCACCACAATTGGCTGTCCTTTGCCAGCTCTTGTGTTCACTGATAACCTTTGTAAATCTGAAGTTAGTGATACGCCTTTTACAAACAAAAAATTGTCGCTATAAACAACCTGACTGCCACCAGCAATATTCCATTTTACTTTGTTCATAAAAAATTGAGATGGGAATACGCTTAGCTCAAGCGTATCACTGTATGCAGTTATTCGACCATTCATTGATATTGAACTCCCTTTATCTGGAGATATGGTAGCTAACGAAAACAAAACAGAATCGTTGCCTACAGAGGTAGTGAGGCTTAGGGCGCCATTCATAACGCTATCACCTATGGCAATGTTGCTAACTGTAGTGTTGAGTGCCAAAGCGTTGAGATCACCATCGCCAGATATCGACATTTTGCGCAGATGAACATTGCCAATACTTCCATAGGGTATATCGGCACTCAATGCTAGCTTTTTAACACGCGTATTGAGCGAACCAGAAACAGTAGCATTATCAAACCCTCTGAGCATGGGGACAGTAACAGCAAAAATGCTATCTATTTTGCTGGTGGTAATTTCAAAATTTAATTGCTGATCAGGGGCATATTTTTCAGGCGCTTTGATATAATTAGGAATGTAACGAGATAGGTAATACTGCACCGATGCCGGCAAACTACTTAGTCGATAATTGCCATTAATGTTGGCTGTAAAAGCATCGCTATTTACAGAAAGGTTTCTGTGCATGCTATCGCCCGATGAACGAAGGTATACAGAATCGATAGCTAACAAGCGAGCATTACGGTGCAGGTCAATATTAAAAAGTTTGGCGTAACCCGAAAAATTATCAATGTTACTACCTGTCCAGTTTAGGTCAAAGTCGGCAGAAGCTGTAATGTTATCTTTGGTAATGTTCATAGCTTTGAAGTTGCTGCCTAGCAGGTGTGCCTCAGCATTAATCTTCATCAATCTATCTTCGTAGTTAAGGCTGCCGTCAAAGTCTAGTGCCAGATTGGGGTCATCTACCAGTACTTTTCCATCAAATTGTTTTCGGGCTAATGTACCTTGGGTCAATATGTTGTGATAGTTGTAGCCTTTTACCCCAAACTCTTTTATGCTGCCTTCTACTTGCATTTGCATGAAATCTGGATTGAAGGAGAATCCAGATATTTTTTCATTAAGTGTAATGTTGCCCAATAAAGGTTGCCGCACTAACTTGCCCAGTTGTAACTGTTCAGTACTTATTTGTCCAGAGTAAGTTGCAGAGTCGCTGTTGAACCCTGGGATATACATTTTTACATCGGAAGTTAGTTTTCCAGTATTGGATGCAAATGTTCCTTGCACTCTAAAATTCTCGATGTACCCTTCGTAAACTCCTACAAAATACACTTTAGATATGCTGTCTAAAGCAAAGTTAGGTAGTTGTCTGAGGGACGGTGCGTAATGCAATATGCCTTTGCCTGTAGTGAGAATTTCGGCATCTGTGAAGGTGATTAGTGTGGTGTATATATCGGGTAGCCCCTTCATGGTGAGATTGCCCCTAAGCGCAATGTGACCATCTGCTAGCCGAAGGTTTTCTACCAACAAGTTTGATACGGTACCTTTCCCTTTTCCACTAGCTTTTATAAGCATATCAGGCAGAATATCTAGTTCTGGAGCAAAAAACTGAATGTCTCTTTTATCAATTTCAGATTCTTTAAGGTTTGCTACCATTTCCACACTATCTATGTAATTCAGAAAGTTGGGAAAATGTTTATAGTGCATTGCATAATAATCTTTCAGTTTACTGTTGTTGGTTTCCAAATACAGCGCTTCACATACAGCTGCTATGGGCGATACAGTAGCCTTGCATTGCATTTTTTTAAGCGCAAGTCCGCATCTTTCTGTTGCTGAAAGATGCTGAATATCTCCCCTTACTGTATCACCAATTATACCCACATCAGATACTGTAGCAGAGATGTTTTTAATATCCAAATGGTTTTCGTCAAACAATCCAGATACAGGTGTTTTGTCATTTGCTTTTAATTTAAAAAAGCAATCAGCCATTTTCAGATTATTCAATCTTACTTGCCACATGTCGGGGTTGAAGGGGGAAGTGTCAAAGGTGTCTATATGTTTGGGTTTTAAATGTTGAGGTCTACCTCCTGTGTACTCATGAATATATATGCCCCCTTTTTTTATTTCTATATTGTCAATGTCTATAAGTTTCTTTTTTACGTCTATTGCGTCGCCATTCACCAACAGATATCCAATATCGACGTCAAGATCCTCACCTACCCATCTATCATCCATGTAAATGCGTACGTTTTCCAATTCTAATTTCTTCAGGTCAAATTCAACCGGTTGGGATGGTTTTTTATTTTTCTTTTTAGGGCTGCTGAAGGCGTCAGCGATAAAACCATAATTCCACACTTTAGATGTATCTGTGCGGTATAGATGTATAAACGTATTGTGTAGACCTACGTATTTTAGCACTGGTTTATCTTTAAAGATGAACCAGTCTGTAATTCTTATCTCTATTTCACCTGCATAAAGTAGGGTGTCTTTTGCTTTATCTTCTATGTATACTCCTTGTACCAGCAGGCTATTGAGCAGACCTATCCGTACATGGTCTACTTCTACTCTTGTTTCGAGCTTGTCAGATAGCATTGACGCTGCCTTGCTAACAATAATAGACTGTACCGGAGAATAATTGATAGCAGCTACCAGAGCCAATAGTAGCGCTAGTAAAGTAAGAAGTATATAACCAGATATTTTGAGAAAACGTTTCAGGCAGTTGTGTTGATTACCGAAGTATATGCAAAAATAGTTCCAAAGAAGCGTAAATGGTAAGATTTCTGTGTTAAAGGTATTTTTAAAGTGATAAAAGTCAGGCAATTGTGTGACAATTGTTCCAGTATTCATTACCTATCTGTTCTTAACTTTGTGGTATCTTGTTTAGGTTGATTTCCATACTATTGATACTGAGCCTTTCTTTCCAAAGTTTGGTGAAGTTGGGTATTTTTACCTGGTACCAGTTAAATAAGGAGTATGTTGCTAATAATCTTTGCGAAAACCGAAACAAGCCACAACTTAAATGTAATGGTAAGTGCTATCTGAAAAAACAACTGAAAAAAGCAGATGTTAATTCAGACTCAAATAAGTCGACCACAAACAATGAACGCACTGACTTGCTAGAATGTGTATTGCCAGATAGCTTCGTCATACCGAGGTTATTTCTTTTCAGTAATGTTCAATGTTTGGCTGTTTATTCTGACCGTTATACCTACTCATTCGAATCATATGTTTTCCACCCTCCATCTGCATAAGGTGTCATAATCGAATTACCTATTTTACAGTGCATGTTTTGTACTGTTATTCGCTGCTTGTTTGTTTCCACTCAGGCAATAGCCCTCGTTGCTATAATTTCAGTTAAATTATTCACTAAACAAGAATATTACATGGATAATAATGTAAAACATCCGTTGTACCACATTTCGTTGGCTACTGTATTGTCAGTTGTTTTATTGTGGCTCGTGCAGCAGTTTGCTCACAATCAGAGATTAGTATTACAAATGTCTACTGCTATCCTATCATTCAGCATTATTTTACTGTCTATCAATTTGTATGGACACTCTCGCAGATTGACTAGAGTAAGAAAGTAGAAGTATATATATTAATAACAAAAAACCATTCATAAAATGAAATCAATAATCAAAATAGCCATTTTTTCGGCAGCAATAATAATAGGTGTGTCTTCCTGCAGCAAAAAAGAAAATCCTGCACCCGCGGTAGAAAACGGGCAGGTATACATGGAGTTTTTCAACGTAGTAGGTGAGGGAAATTTGCAACTCAACACGCAATGGTATCAAAATGCTAATGGTGATTCGTTTACTGTAAGTAAGCTAAATTACTATATATCGAATGTAGTACTGAACGGCAGCACCGGAACGGCAAACTATACCGAACCAGAGAGTTATCACCTCATAGAACATTCTGCTTCGCCATCAGACATGACTTTCAATATGCCTATAGTGCCAGGTGGAAAGTACAAGTCGGTAACTTTCACTATAGGTGTTGATAGTCTGCGTAATGTGTCCGGTGCGCAGACTGGTGCACTAGACCCTGCATTAGGCAACTTTTGGTCATGGAACACTGGCTATATTATGCTGAAGTTTGAAGGTAATTCACCCAAGGCCCCAACTACAGGTGGTAAATTGATGATGCATGCAGGAGGTTTTACAGGAGCTAACAGTGTGTTACGCACAGTGACACTCAATTTTCCAACAGAGATTGAAGTCAATAAAAACAAAACGCCTCACATACACCTACAGGCTAATGTGCTCAAGTTATTTCACTCCCCCAACACTATCAACTTCGCTACCACCAATACCGTTCACATGCCTGGCACAGATGCTAAAAAACTAGCAGATAACTATGCTGGTATGTTTAGTGTTACATACGCAGGTCTCTAGTATTGCACTAAATTTATATACAGAAAAGCTCTTATGCATCAATTGTATCTGGGCTTTCTCTTTTTTTATTTGTTTAACGATTTCATTTTTTAGCATTGAGCCATACTAGTGCCTTGTAGGCAGCATTGTGCAGAATGGTGAGGTGGCTTTCTTCAGGTAATATTTCATATCGAAATGCAAAGTTCATTAGGGTTTCTTTGTCATAGATTTCTTTCATTTTCTTAGCATCTTGGCGCAGTATTAAATCTTCTTTACCACCCACGGCCATATACACCTTGTGCCGCATATCGTATTTTAGATGTTTGCCAGATACAGGTAGTAGCGATTGTTTGTCCCACCATAGGCTGGGGCTTACTATGATATAGTTGTTGAATAATTGATCATGCTGCAATAGTATCTCAGTTGCCAATAATCCTC
>CAMDNC010000044.1 GCA_945902755.1 Flavipsychrobacter stenotrophus | reverse complement strand
GGCGCTACTGGTGAGCTGGGCTTCTTTAAAATAACTAGCGAAGCTGCGGTGGCAGCAGGTGTGCGCCGTATGGAGGCTGTAAGTGGCAAGGCAGCCGAAGATTATGTAACGGCACAACAACAATTGCTGCATAGCATAACCACCCAACTGAAGAATGCTAAAGACCCGGTAAAAGCTATAGAAAAGCTGCAAGAAGAACGTAACAAACTGGAAAAACATGTAGAGTATCTGGAAGCACGCCAGCTAGTGGGTATACGCAACGAACTGCTGATGAAGGATGAAATCATTAACCAGATATCGTTTGTAGGGCAAATAGTGACTGTGGGTAATGCTGATGCGCTGCGTAAACTGTGTGTAGACCTCAAAGCGCACCTCAATGACCATGTGGTGGTGCTGTGTGCCAACATTGATGGCAAACCATTTGTGGCAGTGGGTGTAGATGAAAAAGTAACTGCTGCACGCGGACTAGATGCTGGCAAAATAATAAAAGAACATGTAGCACCCCTAATAAAGGGCGGCGGTGGCGGTCAGAAATCGATGGCTACTGCAGGTGGTCAAGATGTGAGCGGGTTAGCTGCTGTAATAGATGCTGTGCGCGGGTTGCTTTAAAGAAATAATATTGGCAAAAAACAAAAAGAGACATCAGACCGTAATATGGTAAGATGTCTCTTTTTTATGCAAAAGGGTGTCTCTACTTTTTGCCTTTCAGTACCCAAGGAAAAAATAACACCGTAGTGTAGTAGAGTATTTCTTTGACGTTGATTTTGTCGGAGTACTTGAAGTAGTCGCCAGTGTTTGCTACAACATTTTTAAGTTTTCCAGCAAGATTGAGGTTTCGAGAGCCGTACATGATACGTGCCTTGGTGAGGTCTAGTAACACTTTCCTGAAGGGAGCATCGTGCTTGTAGTCCAGCAGTTTGTTGATGCGCTCATACAAAATAGCTTTTGCCTCTTCAGACTTATGTATATGCTCTTCTGTTTTTGTGATACCACCTGCATGAATTCTATATGCAGCGAAAAGCTCGTTCATATATTGTGCCTTGCCATGATGAGCCACCATAAGAATGATGAAGATATCTCCACTCATTATGGTTTTGTAGAACTCGGGTATTGGCTTTTGGAGCAAATTTTTATAAACCAGCGTAGCTGTAGGGATGATATGCATATCCGACAATATAAAGTCGTCTATGGTATATACCTCTTTTTCAATGGGTGGATAATAGTCTTTCAGCGGTAGTTCGTTACCTGCCTTGTCAATCACTTTTGTATTTCCAAAACAGATAACGAAATCGGGATTAGCCTCAAGAAAGCTAATTTGTTTCTGCAACTTGTGCGGGTCAGTCCAATAGTCATCCCCATCACATACAGCTACATACTTGGCAGTAGTAGCCATGAGCAATGAGTAGCCATTTGCGTGAGCACCGATATTCTTGGGGTGATAAACTGGAAAGACCTTATCGGGATACTTTTGGGCAAACGACTCCAGAATAGCACGTGTATTGTCGGTAGAGCAATCATCAGATGGAATAACCCTGTACTTGTATTCCGTAACTTGATTAACTATACTATCAAGAGTGAGCTGTATAAAATTTTCGTGATTGTATACAGGTATTATCACATCTATAAGATACTCGCTCATTTTCTACGTGCAGTTGATATATAAAGATTGTGCTGAAGGCCATAAAAATCATCGAAACAATACCCAACGCAAACATCATCAAAATATGGAGACAATGTTTCAACGATATCTTCGGGCGATCTCATTGGTCTGAATTTGTATCCATTACGTATACCAAAGACATCGTTTTGAATAATAACGTGTCCATTGCCTGCTGGTATAGCATTGTTAAGGATATAGTTGAGGGGTATGTTGATGTCTGTATACCCAGGGAAATTGGCGATAAGATATCCACCTGGTTTTATGACTCTGGCGATTTCTTTAAGGTTATCTTCGAATGTAGTGTCTTTGTCTATGTAGTAGCAAGAAGCTGACGCGAGAACATAGTCGAAGAAACCATCTTCGAAGGGAATATTTGTATTGTTACCTACCTTGAGGGTAGTAGGAATGTTTAAATTTTTCATTGCCTCAGTAACCATGTTGACTGTATCGTCGGTAGTTTCTACACCGTAAATATCAAGACCACAATTGTGTAGTAAGGTCATGTTTCTGCCGTCGCCAAAACCAAGATCTAAAATTTTACCGCCCTCATATTTAGAACGATCGTATTTCAGATTGGGATAATTGCCCAACATGGTTCTTATGACCCATTCTGTAGGATACAGATGGTTTGACTTTTTGCGAAGATGAAAGTCGGTGTATGATTTTTTTACGTCTTCTATCATGATAAGAATGTTTTAAAATTTGTGTGGAGTGCTGTTTTGTTCAATTAAATAAAGTGTATGATGCGCTAAAATTAATGCTCTTTGATGTTAAATACTAACCAACTGTACGAACTATTAACTAACAGACAATAAACCGTAGCATGAGCCAATAACGAAAGCTAATGGTATGCTACAGATGATAATTACAAAGTTATTTTTGCATAACCAAAACCATCCTTGCCATAATTATTACCACAATAGAACATCAGTATTTCGGTTTCGGTTTCGAGTACGTCTGGGTAACAAACCATTTCGCTGTCCCATCCTTGCTGCGACACGCCTAACGTCATTTCAGCATCTTTGCGGGTCCAGTTTAGCTTGTCGTCAGACTCGGCATATCCTATTCTGTAAGGTCCACTATTACCCAGTGCATCAGTGCCAGGCCTGTAGGAGTACCACATGCAGTATTTACCGTTTATCTTTCTTACACATGGAGTAGCAAGCGCCTCGTTACTGTTGGCAGGAGCTATGCATTGATTACCAAACTGCCAATCGAGGCCATTGTCGGAAGATGCATATCTGATGTCGTAATTTGGTCGGTATCCTTTGCCAGTTTTTATCCATGGGCAGTAGTGTGTGTACCACATATGAAAAACGCCGTCTTCAACGAGCACAGTGACGTTGCCCACACCCAGCGGAACATGCCTGCTGATACCTATTACCGGACCATCACTTACTTTTTCGAAGTGGATACCATCATCGCTCATTGCCAGTCCTAAACGATTCATGTAGGGCACGGTATCGCTGCGCTGCCAGCCCATGTAGTACATGTAGTACTTATCGTTGTGCTTTATAACATCTGCGACCATAGTACCATGCTCGTCGAATGTGCCGGGAGGGCCAAAAGAAAGCAATGGGTTTTCGGAAATAGCCAAGATTTTAGTGGGGTCATTTTTGTCGCAGTCTACATAAGCGATATGTGTTTTGAAGTAGCCTTGCTCGTCTATGACATTGCGTGTAGTAAAGTAGACCCTGATGAAAGTACCAAAATCTACGCTGGTAACAGGTGCTGCATAATAGTGCATCCAGTCATATACCCCATCGGGTTTAAATAAATGTGCTATTTTTTCGTAATTCATATTCTACAGTTATTAGTATTGTTTTCAAGAAATGATCATGACTCTCCCAAAATGCTACCTGACTTTAGCTGAGCTGGCAGTGTATTTTCGGGTTTTAGTTTTATGCAGCAGTCCTGTTTTTTAAGCAATATTTTACCTTCATATATCATCGCCACCTCATTTTCGTTGAGGTGAGCAACATTAGCCATTAGGTAAGTATTGGTAACAATAGTAGCCTCTCTGACAACGATCTTTTCGTTTTGGAACGTAAAGTAAGCACCTTGAGATCTGGTATTAAACGCATTTATCTGGCGCAGTAAATGGGCAGCGTCTTTGGTGAAATCGAGTATTTTATCTTCTTCTTTGAGGTTGTAGTAAATCTCGTTGCCCGTCAGTGTTTGTGGACTTGCGTGATCGAAGTTTTTTTGCAGAGCTGCTCTGAATGCTTCTTTTTCGGCAGTAAACGATAGCTGATATAGTAAGCCACAATCTATATCAGTGGTAAATGGTATTTCTACCTGAGCTATAATATCACCACCATCTATGGCATCGTTCATGTAGTGGCAAGTAGCACCTGATGACCTGCCGTATAGTAACGAGCCAGGCACAGGATCAATGCCCCGTAAATCGGGTAAATAAGATGGGTGAATATTGATGAATTTTTTATAGTTGCCCTCTGACAACTTAGTAATAGGCAAAATAATGGGCAAACCATTCGACACGAAGTAATGGAAAGGAGTGCTCATGAGCTGCTCTACCAGCCACTTATTGTTTTCGATTACCTCGTACCTCAAGCCTTTTGAAGTGAGCTCGCGCTCGAGAAAAGAACCTTTTACTGCAAAAATGCGCACAACATCGAGTCCAGCGTTGAGCATCTCGCCCAGCACAAAAAACCTGTTGCCTGCAAAACAATATTTTTTACTGAGTATGCTTTCCATTTACAGATTGCTGAAGTGTGACATTCTTAAAAACTGACGGCTACTGAGCTTTATAGGCTTAGACGATTCTGCTATTACTACTTTATCATCTTCTAGGTTCTTGGTAACGAGGGTATTGGCACCCAAGAAACAATTGTTGCCGATGGTGACACTGTGACCAATAGTGGCATTGACGGCAAGAAATGAATTGTTGCCAATGGTCACATTTCCGCCAATGTTGCAGCAGGAAGTAAGCCAACCATCGTTGCCAATAACACTGTGGTGACCTATAAGCGTACCACTCCACACAAAAACATTATCGCCCAACACTACCCTAGGGTGAATACATACATTGTTCATAACGAAACAATTTTTGCCAACCACTAGGTCTTTAGGAGCCGATGAGTTGGGGTGTATGTATGAAATGACTTCATACCCTTTGTCTGAAACCTCTTGTACCTTTTGTGCTCTTACAGCATTGAGGTCGTGATAACCAATGGCAACAAAAAATGAATACTTATCGGGTGGATATAAAGCCTCAATGTTTTCGAAGGGTACTACTGGCAGACCGTTAAATTCTTTGTCTGTGATGTATTTTTCGTCAACGGTGAAGGCAGCGACTGACATACCGCTTTCTTCGCGCATGTGAAACTGGATGACGTCGGCAATTTTGCCAATTCCAAATATTATTATCTGCTTGCTCATAATGTATTTTTAAAATCTTTAAGTAATGTTTTGTCTGTTTTTCCGTTTTGGTTTTTGGGTAATGCGGGCATCAGAAACACTTTTCGGGGAATCATGTAGTCTGGTACGAGTTTTTTTATGTCGTTTGTCACGATAGTTGCATCGGTAACGGTATCTGTAGCTACAAAGGCAATTATTTGTCCTAGCGATTCATTGATACGGTCGTAAATAACTGCCGATTCATTGACATATACAAGCGTGTTGAGCATTGCTTCTATCTCTTCCAGCTCTATACGGTAGCCCATGTGTTTCACCTGATTGTCTGCCCTACCCTTGAAGTGTAAATGCCCTTTAGCATCGACCTGTACCAGATCACCGGTGCAATAAATGATTTCGTTGTAGTAGGCGTTGTAGGGGTTTTGAATGAAGGACTTCTGAGTGCGCTCGACATCATTGTAGTAACCCGCACCTACGTTTGGTCCTTTGAGGCACAGCTCGCCGAATGTGCCAGTATCATCTGTATTGATGAGTACGTAGCTGAAATTGGGTGCTAGGAATCCGAGCGGAGCTAAATTATTCATATCTTCAAAATCTGTTTCGGAAATTTTGTAAGAAGAACAGATACAGGTACACTCGGTGGGGCCGTAAACGTTGTAAATGCCCGCAGTAGCGCCATACATTTCGTATAGTTTTTTGAGCCTTGGCTTTGGGAAGCCTTCGCCACCAAAAATGAAACGTTTCATATCTGGCAAACTATTTGCGGCAAGCGCCTTGGTGGTAATCAGGTACACCAGCAGTGATGGTACTGAAAACCAAGTAGTGCAGCCCGCTGCAGCAACAGCCTTAACGAGCAAAAATGGATCGCGAGTGATATCGTTAGTAAATGGTGCTAACTGTGCTCCCGAAAATAGAGCAATATAAAAGTCGAAAACAGAGTTATCGAAATAGATAGGATTGGCATTTGTGAGTATGTCATCTTGAGTAATGCCATATTCTGCCTGCCCCCAGTTGATAAAATTGATGAGGTTGGCATGCGATATGACAGCCCCTTTGGGGAAACCTGTAGACCCTGAAGTGAACATGATGTATGCACCATCTTGCCCAGTAACAGAAGCTACATCAGCAGGTAAAGCGGTACTAAAATCACTCAGCTGATTTTCGAAGCCAGCCTCAAAGATGTTGATAGATGGGATATTCAGTTCGTCCATTTCGGTACGCAAACTGTATTCCACGTCATACACCAGTAGTTTGGGCATACAACGCTCTGTGATTTTCTTGATGCGCTGAAATGGGGATGTATGGTCGAGATTGGTGTAAATAATACCACACTTTAATGCAGCGAGCATAGTAGCATAGCCCAGCGGCGACTTGTTATTGAACAAGGCTATAACATCTCCTTTTTGTAAACCTTCACTTTGCAGGTAATGTGCCATTCTGTTGCTGAGCGCATCTAGCTGAGCATATGAGACCTGCAGACCATCGTGGTATTTTAGTGCGGTTCTGTTGGTATGTAGCTGAGCAGTAAGTGAGAATCTGACACCTATATTGTAAATGTAATGCACCATTGTAATAGTAGCTTGTGTAGTTTGCAGCCACTAAAGTACAAAACACATTTGTATGCGTGTGTGAATTATAAACAAACACATTTTAAGTCAACAGTACTTCTGCAGCACGACCTATATAGTAAGGCCACCATTAAGATCGAGGATGTCGCCGTTGTAAAAATCATTTTCTATGATAAATACTACAGCATGTAAGAGTTCGTCGGTGGTGCCCATGCGTCTAATGGGTGTAGCGTTTTTGTAAGCAGTAATTTTAGCCTCGGTGAGCGCAGCACGGGTGCTGGGCGTATCTATAAAGCCAGGAGCTATGGCAGCACAACGTATACCAAACATACCCAATTCCTTGCTCCAGGTAACTGTTAGCGCATTGATAGCAGCCTTGGTGGCTGCATAAGCCGACTGGCCCATATTGCCGTAAGAAGATATAGAACTGATGTTGATGATTACGCCCTTGCTTCTGGTTTTCACCATTTGCTCGGCTACATTGACGGTCACATAAAAGACAGCATTCAGGTTGATGTCAATAGTTTTACGCCAGTTTTCGAGATTGTGCTTGGTATCGGGTCTTGACAGGATATTTATCAATGGTTCGCTGTGAATGATACCTGCATTATTTACCAGCACATTGAGCTTTCCGAACCTTTGGAATATAGTAGCTACCAATGTTTGCACAGCATCGTAATCGGTAAGGTCGGCGGTATAACAAGTAATGCCTGGGCACTCTGATGTGAGTAGCTCCAATGCCTCCTCGTTTCGGTCTACTACTATAACATTGGCAGCAGTAGCAGCAAGCTGTATGGCCATAGTTTTGCCTAGCCCGCTAGCACCACCAGTAATCAGTATATTTGATTCGTTTAGCTTCATACTGTCTTGCCTTTTTCGCTGAGTACCTTTTTGATATCGCCAATACTCTGCATAGCAAAGATATCGTCGCCAGTAAACTCTACGTCAAACACCTCTTCAACTCTGGTGATGAATAGCATATGTGCCATAGACTCCCATTCGTCGAGCGTATTGAGCACAACATCGTCCTTTTGATCGGCTTCTTTGAGCGAAAATGATTCTTTTATAATTTCGGCAAGTGTCATGTAACTTAAATTTTGTATTAATCGAGATAATATGATGGTAATATTTTATTTACTATGTCCTCTTTACTGTTGAACATCAGTATGTCTATAATAGACAGCCAAGGTACGAATGTGTTGTTGAATTGCGAATACTCTACCAATTTAGCATTCATAAAATCGAGTTTCACTCCTTTAGCACCATAATATTCTTTGTCATAGATGGCTTTGCCACCTGCGGCATTGACGTAGTGTACTATGTTTTCCCTAAGGCAAATATCTATCAGCCTATCGGCTTTTTTCAATTCTCGATTGTCGTAACTCTGAGAACTTAATCTGAATTCGCGTTTTATACCCAAATAATTGCAAATAGTAATGACGCTATGTATGGCCATATCTGCAATAGACAATGGCGCAGCGGTATGGGCGAGCTGAATGTCTAACGAAGGGAAAGCAGTTGATGGTTGGGTATCGGTGACGGGTAACTGAGCAGCTAAAGATAATGTGTGCTCTATGAGCGGAAAAACATCGGCAAAATAAGGCGCTTTGGCATACGCCATTTTCACAGTATTGATGAGTTTGGGAATCGCTTTAGCATCATCTGTGACAGCTATGTCCATTATAAGTTTGTTCTGGCTGGCATCCTTGCAGGGAACAGTAAGCATGTGCTCGGCACCATTCAGTAGTATTCTATTTCGGTTAATCCAACCCCTGTTTATGAAATTTACATCGTCATAAAACACAAATACATCGGACGCATGCACCAGCTGAAAGTAGCCAATGTATGGAAAAATGTATGGTTGCATTATAGCTATTGTCATTCGGGATTATTTTGAACCCGCAATAATAGTCGGGCTATGAAGTCGATATCTTCCTGCTTGAGAGAATGAAACATGGGCAAACAAAGCGCTCTTTTACTAATACTTTCTGAAATAGGTACTTCATAAGTATCTACATAGCTAAGTGATGAAAGACTGGGATAAAAGTATCTTCTTGGGTATATCCAGTGTTCATTAAGTATACTTATGCTTTTGAGTAATTGTTCTTCCGTATTAAAAACGATTGGGTAGTAGGAGTAATTCCATTCGGCACCTGCAAGAATTTCTGGTCTTTGTACGTCTAATGTAGCAAGCGCCTTATTGTAAGCAGTTGCCTGTACTTTGCGCAAGTGTAATAGTGTGTCAATATGTTTGAGCACAGCCAAACCCATTGCTGCGTGAAATTCTGAATTTTTACCGTTGATGCCTACAGGCCCAAAAGCATCTGAACTAACATGCCCAAAGTTGCGCAAATAAGACATTGTCTTAATGAGTTCAGGGTCATTAGCTATCAATGCTCCACCCTCAGTAGAATGAAATATTTTGGTGGCATGAAAACTAGATGTTGAGATGTCTCCGTACTCAAAAATGCTTTTCCCTTTGTACTGTACACCGAAAGCATGTGCGGCATCGTAAATAACTTTCAGGTTGTGTTTGTTAGCAATTTTTTCAATTGCCTCTACATCGCAAGGATTTCCGTAGACGTGTGTAGCAAGAATCGCTGTCGTTTTATCGGTAATTCTCTCCTCAATTTTTGTAGGGTCGATATTAAAAGATTTGGGATCAATATCTACAAAAACTGGACTACACCCCTCCCAAACAATAGTACTGGTAGTGGCTACATAACTAAAAGGAGTAGTAATAATTTCGCCTTTCAGGTTGAGAGCCTTTATAGCTATTTGTAAAGCAATAGTACCATTTCCTACAAATAGGAGGTGCTTTAACTTGAGGTATTCTTTGAGTTTAATTTCTAAATCATTCACCAACGGACCGTTGTTAGTCAGCCAGTTTCGTTCCCAAATTCCCTGCAGATAGTGATTGTATTCCTCTATTGGGGGCAAAAAAGGTTTAGTTACGTTTATCATAATTTAGTGTATAGTTGCAAATAGTATAGTTTCTTCCTCATGAATAGTATAATGACCCAGATAGAATTTATAACCCAGATTCAGTTTGTCTAAATATTCTGGTATACCCACAAAATCACTCAAGCTATGGTAGATGGCGATAGCCAAGGTAGGCTTGTACTTGCGTAGGGTATTTTCAGCACCTCTTAACGCAAAAGGCTCGGCACCTTCTATATCCATTTTAATGAAGTCAAGTTTTTCGAGTTGTTGTTCAGCAACCAATGTATCTATTGATTTAGATTTTACAACACTCGCCCCATTACCTGGGTCTGTCATAGACACGCTGCTAGCTGCACCACGATCTGTGTAGTAAACGTTCAAATCGCTTTTTTCCCATACCGGATGAGCTACAATTTGAATGTTGTTGGCATATTTAGGGTTTTGCTCCAGATTAGTTTTCATAATCTTCAAATTCCCCGGAATAAACTCAAAAGTGAATACTTTGCCAGTTGCACCTACTTTTGTTGCAAAGTACAATGAAGTATCGCCCCAAAAACCACCACATTCTATAACGGTTTCACCGTTGTTAACCGTTATATTTTTGTCTTTAGATTTATAATGATATTGTTCCAGCATAAAATCTGTAAGAATTCCAGCTCTACCAAAAGTCATTTTTAAATCGTAACCGATAGGTGAAAGATTATAAAATCCAACGTTAGTTTTATTGTCTTTTCCAGCGTCACCCACATCTACTTTTTTCTCTAGCAACTCATCACATTTTGCCAATGCTGTGAAATATTCAGGGGTGCTTAGCGGCAATTTCACCTTTCTGTGGCCTAATAAACGATAAGCAACAACATCTACGAGCAAATCTTTAGATTCTTGATTGGCAAGGAGATCATACATACCATCTAACTTCCCAAACAAGGGATCGAGCATGATATTATTTGCAGTATAGAACAGTGAAAGCTGATTGCTCTTGTTGAGGAATCGTTTTGTAATGAAATCGGAGTTATATATCTTCCCAACCAGACTACCTGGAGTGTTTTGTGTACCAAATCTTTCTGTATCATAATTATCTTCATGATAATTAGGCAAAGAAGCCATTATTTTGAACAGTAAGCTTTTATAAAATTCTGATTTCATATTGATAATAACTTTTAAAATAATTAATGTGCTAAACCCTTATTCTGTGTTAACCAAAATTTTATTATTTTATTTGCTTTTTTAAAGCAATCAACGAGGTTTTCGGACAATTTCGTTCCAAAAAAAATTGTCTCTGTTTATGCTCATTATTTGCAGCCATTTGTCTCAAACTGTCTAAGTACAATACAACCTTCAAAAATAAAAAAAAGCAACATCTATGGTTTACATCTTTTCAGATGTAAACTTCAAATCGGGCCTTACAGCACCTGGCCATTTACCAAACCATGCGCCATTTCTTACACTGTCAATGACTTCGAAAATCAGCACATCGTCAATTTTAAATATAACAGAGGCAGTGTCTTTTACTATCATTAAATTAATTGTATAAATATCGTCATTCAGAAAACTGGAAGGGATGTGCAACTCTGCCAATTGACGTCCTTTTGACATGTTTTTGGCTTGAGTGCCTACAGCAAAAACACAGACACCAGAAGCGGTATTGAGAAATAGGCTAAGATTGAGTTGCTGCCCTTCGAAATAGTTGTAAAACTCAAACTTAATACTGAATGCAGTATTGATACTAATTACAGAGTTGTTAACGGCATCAGACGTTTGTATTACTGCCGAAAGCAGTCTAACCTTATCGTTGCCGGGAGCATCTACGTCGAGCTCCCACTTTCGCTCTAACGAGTTACGAATTTCTCTGCTTAGGTAGTTATTGATGACAGTAGCGGTGGGGCCCATATCGGTTACTCTACCAGCTTTCATGTACATGGCACTTTTGCATAAACTTTGTACTGCCTGCATATTGTGGCTGACAAAAATAATAGTGCGACCATGGCTGGCAACATCGCTCATTTTGCCTAAGCACTTTTTCTGAAATTCTGCATCGCCTACAGCTAGTACCTCATCTACAATTAGTATTTCAGGCTCCAGATGTGCGGCAACACCAAATGCCAAACGCACGTACATGCCAGAAGAGTATCGTTTGACGGGTGTGTCTATATACATTTCCACACCAGCAAAGTCAACAATTTCATCAAATTTTGATGCGATTTCCTTTTTGGTCATTCCCAAAATGGCACCGTTCATATAAATATTTTCTCGGCCTGTGAGCTCAGGATGAAATCCAGTACCTACCTCAAGCAGTGACGCAATTCTACCTTTTATTTTTATTTCGCCTGTAGTGGGACTCGTAACCCTGGACAGTAGTTTTAGTAGTGTTGATTTTCCAGCGCCGTTTTTTCCTATTATGCCTATAGTATCGCCACTCGCTATTTCGAAATTAACCTCTCTCAAAGCCCAAGCATAATCGTCAGTTGCTTTTTTAGTTCTGTCATTCTCTACCCCTACCTGCAAGTAAGGATCTTCTTTTCCACGCATTAGGCTCCACCACCGTTTGAGGTCGTGGCTCAGTGTTCCTGTACCTACCTGACCGAGGCGATACTGTTTGGATATATTTTCAGCCTTGATAACTATTTCCTTACTCATATATATTTACACCGTGTCTATAAATCGTTTTTCCACTACATTAAATATAACAACGCCAACTACAAGTAATACTATTGTGAACACAACACTATAACCCAGCCAGAAGTAGCTAAAAACGCCTTGCCCCAGAAATGAAAACTTAAATGCCTCGAAAATGGAGGTAAGGGGATTAAGCCACAACCAAATTTGTTTTTGCGGCGAAGCTATAGAGATAGGATATATTACTGGGGTAGCATACATAAGTAGCTGTATTGCAAATGAGATTAGAAAATTGAGATCGCGATACTTAGTGGTGAGTGATGTTATAATAATTCCAAAACTTAAGCTCATTATCGCCAGTACCAATAATAACAATGGAAAATAAAGGATATGCCAATTGGGCGATATGCTATGGTTAATGAAGTAATAATAGGCCCAAAAGACCAGAAATAAACTTAACTGTATGAGCAATTTGAGCATACCAGAAAGCACTTTGGATAGAGGTAAAATAATTCTTGGAAAATACACTTTGCCAAAAATTGTAGCATTTTCTGTGAATGTTTTTGAGGTAAGTGTCAGAGTTTCGGAGAAATAGTTCCAAATGGTGATGCTGCCCAAATAGAACAATACTGGCGGCACACCATCTGTGGATATTTTGGCTACCTGCCCAAAAATGACCACATATATGAGTGTGGTCATAATAGGCTGTATGAGAAACCATATAGGTCCAAGGATGGTTTGTTTGTAAACGGTAATGATATCCTTCTTTACAAACATGGACAACAAATCTCTATAACGCCATACTTCATGAAGATTAAGATCAAACTTGCCTCTGGCACCTGTTATATTTATATCCCAGGTGTCAGTATCATTTATCTTTTCCTTATCATTCATTGAGCAATTACTTTGATTTGTTTGTTAATTGATTAGTAGTGGTCTATGCTTTTTTAGATTTGAAAAGAGATAGAAGTCCTTTTTTCTTGCTCTTTTTCTCATCCTCGAGATAATAACCGTTTCCATACGATCCGTAGCCATAACCATAACCATAACCGTAACCATAGCCGTAGCCATAACCGTACCCGTAACCGTAGCCATAACCGTAGCCATAACCGTAGCCTTCTTCGTAACCGTAACCGTATGCAAAGCCCCTGTTGGCCACTACATCATTTAGAATGAAGTTGAGCTTATTCATCCTGTTACTATAATACAATTCGTTGGGTATACCCAACTGTTGTTTATAGGTATAACCTTGCCTTACCACATACATACAAGTATCGGCATAAGTATTGAGTAACTGGGCATCGGTTACAAGACCTACCGGAGACGTATCGACGATTACATAGTCGAAATTTTCGCGCAGGTATGCAAATAGGTTTTCTGTACTTTTCAGTAGCACCAACTCTGCTGGGTTGGGTGGTATTGGTCCTGATGGTAACACTAATAGATTGTCATCAACACCCGAAGGAATGAGAATTTGATCTACAGTGGCTTTACCAATAGAGTAGTTTGAAAAGCCGACGTCATTATTGAGTCCTAAGGCCTTTGAAATCTTTGGTTTTCTGAGGTCCAGCTCCATCAATACTACCTTTTTTCCAGACATTGCTAGGGTCATCGCCAGGTTGATGGCAATGAAGGATTTACCTTCACCACTCATACTTGATGTAATAAGTATCACCTTTTGTTGCTTGTCTGGCAAGAGGTATTGGAGGTTAGTGCGGAGCGCTCTGAACTGTTCAGAAATGATGGTGCGACTGTTTCTGCTTACTGCCACACTCTCGCCACCACTATTGTTTCCTATCTCGCCTATAATTGGAATAGTGGTTACTTTAGAGATATCGCTTTTGCTAATGATTCGAATATTCAAACCTCTTCTAAGCAATATAACTGCAAACGGCGTAAGTGCACCAATGAGAAACGATATCATCAGAATACGTTTTTTATTAGGAGCAACTATACCATTAGTAAGTGCCGGATCTACCACCATTGCATCAGCAACTGTTGATGATTTTTCGATAGCGGTTTCTTCTCTTTTTTTCAACAAAAACACATAAAGTTCTTGTTTTATTTGTTGCTTACGAGAGAATTCAAGGTATTCGCGTTCTACAGATGGTACATCTCTTATGTCTTTGATGTTCATACCTAAGGCACTTCTTATTTTTTCTACCTTAAGTTCCATTTCTTTTTTTGATGATGCGAGCGCTGCGGCAAGGTTTCTTTTTACTTCATCTTTTTGTTTTAGCAGCGTGATAGGTATGGGGTTGTTAGGGGTCATCGTGACCAGCGCGTTGTCTATTTTAGTAGCCAGTTCGTTGTACCTGTTCATCAATTCTGAAAGGCCGGGGTTATCTAATAAAGAAGCAGGCAAGGTCATGGTACGGTCGTCGACCTTTTGCAAATAATCGCTGATAGAACCAATTAGTTCTAGTTGGATTTGTGCTTCCTCCAACTTGGAAGCTGTATTTGCCTTGGCGTTTATTACCAAAGTAGCCTGAGCAGGCATATCTGCGATACTGTTGTCTTGTTTAAACTTAACAATAGACTGTTCTACATCTGACAGTTCTAGCCCTAAAATCGAGATACGCTCGTCTATAAATTCGATAGTATTTGTAGCTACTCTGGTTCTGTCTTCAACATTTTTTTCTTTGTACACCTCCATCAGTTTGTTGATAACATCAACAGCTCGCTCAGGTATGGTGTTAACCATAGTTATCAATATACAACTAGCTGATTTATTGGGAACACCATAGTTTACAGCGCCTAGCAAACCTAGAGCTACGTCAATAGCTGGTGCATGGCTAACAGTGTAATCGTTATTAGACAAAGAGAATAGGCCCGTTTTCTTGAGGCAAAATTTACCAGTTTCTGGTAGTTTTATTGTGTCGCCCCACGCGCCACGAATTATTTTTCCTGTAGGGTCAGTGATTTGAAATTGTTTGTCGTTGAGAATGTTGACTTTACAAGAAAAGTATCCGTCAAACGAATCTAATTTTATTAGTTCGAACGGCTTGTTGCTATATAATTCTGTTTGTTTGAACCTACCTTCGATTGTGTAATATATATTGAGATTAAGCTTATTTACAATGTTGATCATTGTAGTCCTGCTTTTTAGAATCTCAATCTCATTATCAATATTTATATTGTTGCTGTTGGTTTTGAGTGCGCTCAATATATCGTCAGAAGCGCCACCTTTTTTTGAGTCATTCAGCAAAAGTTCGGCTGAAGCTTTGTAGATAGGAGTATAGTAGCGCAAATAGATGTTACCAACAATAAGAGAAATGATGATACTTCCTAACAGCCAAGGCCAAATAGCCAACACTGTAGTGAGTAGCCATTTTAGATTGAAAGTACTACCACCACCGGCTCCGTCGTCGGATTTAGGCAATACTGGTTCTGACAAAGGCTTCATACCCTCATTTGTCACTGGTTTATTATTGCCATTCATCAATGTTAGTTTTTATTAAAAATTTATCTTGTCAAAAGTATGAACAAAGAGACTATACCCACCAAACCAGATGCTATACCTAGGTATCTAGAAACTGCATTATTACTTGTTTGTCGCTTAAAGTTGCTCTGCTCTACATATACGTAATCTCGTTGTTTGACATAAAAATATGGAGATTTGAATATATCGGTGGATGTAAGATCAAATCTTACAAATTTCGTTTTATCACCTTCTCTACGAACCAATAAAACATTATTGCGTTTTGCTGTACCCTGAAGATCACCCGCTAACGCGATTACATCTATGATGCTGGCCTTTTCAGTAGGTAGTTTTACAAGACCAGGGTTGTTGACATCGCCCAGCACCATAACATCAAAGTTTGCAATGCGCACGTTTACGAGGGGGTCTTTGTAATATTCTTTAGCTTTTTGCTTAATTAATTCTCTTGCTTCCGATGTTGTAAGCCCTACTACTTTAACAAATCCTATCAATGATAACTCTACGTAACCGTTTTTGTCGACGTGAAAACCACTCATTAGATCTGCGGAAACATTACTTTTTGATATTAGCTCATTCCCTTCGTTTTGTGCTAATGTTTGAATAGAAATAGAGAGCACATCATTAATAAGTATAATTGGTTCTTCAAAAACCGTCCCACTATCTTTTACTACTACCCCCGGGTGCAGCGTATCCTCTTTTAAATTATTGAAATACACATAGCGCTTGGGTGCAACACAAGAATGTAGAGAAGAATATAAAAAAAAGGCAAAAAACAGCAGTAATATATTATTTTTCCTCCTAAGACATTGGTGCATTTTAGGTATTTTCATCAAAATTAGTTTAAATTAAGCTAATTATAAAAAACAGACACCACTACATGCTAAGTAATAATGTTTAAAGTTTGCTTGTAAGATGTATGGATTATTTTATAATCTGGCGTCTGTCATTTCCTTTTCAAGGCAACCTTTCACATCGTATACTATTCCTCCTTGTTTTACATGTGTGCGCCAATCTGTATTTTTAAAATCATTGTGTGCTACTGCAAGGATAATAGAATCAAATTCGGAGTCTTTGGGCAACTCTGTTACTATATCTATGCCATATTCATGTAATACCTCCTCTGGTTTTGCCCACGGGTCATAGATAATTACATCAATAGCATAAGATTTGAGCTCGCTGATGATATCTACCACTCTCGTATTGCGCACGTCGGGGCAATTTTCTTTGAAGGTGATACCTAACACTAATACTCGAGCAGCCTTGATGGTGATGCTGTTTTTTATCATCAGCTTCACTACCTCGCCTGCGATGTATTTACCCATACCATCGTTGAGCCTTCTGCCAGCCAGAATAATTTCGGGATGATATCCTACTTCTTGTGCTTTTTGAGCCAAGTAGTAGGGGTCTACACCTATACAGTGCCCGCCTACCAGGCCAGGCTTGAAGGGTAAGAAGTTCCATTTGGTAGCAGATGCCTCTAGTACCTCGTGCGTATCGATGCCCAGACGGTTGAAAATCATGGCCAATTCATTAACAAAAGCAATATTGATATCTCGCTGAGAGTTTTCTATCACTTTTGCTGCCTCAGCTACTTTAATGCTAGTAGCTTTGTGCGTGCCAGCAGTAATCACGGTTTGGTATAGCTTATCTACTACTTCTGCTATATGGGGAGTAGAACCAGATGTGATTTTTTTGATTTTGGAAACAGTATGTAATTTGTCTCCTGGGTTGATACGCTCGGGCGAATAACCACAATAGAAATCTTGATTGAACTTGAGTCCAGATATTTTTTCGAGCACAGGTACACACTCATCTTCTGTTACCCCAGGATATACGGTAGATTCATATATCACAATATCTCCTTTTTTGAGTACGCTGCCCACTGTTTCACTTGCTTTGTAAAGCGGTGTGAGGTCGGGGCGGTTGTTGCGATCTACTGGCGTAGGTACAGTAATAATGTATATGTTGCAATTGGCAATATCTGATTTGTCGAATGAACATTTCAGTCCCGTGTCTGCAACTTGCAATACCTTTTTAAGCAGCAATTCGTCTACTTCCAAGGTAATATCTACTCCCTGTTGCAGCTCGTGTATGCGCTTTTTATTGATATCGAAACCTACTACCTGATAGTACCTAGCAAACTCAGCTGCCAAAGGAAGACCAACATAACCCAGCCCTATAACTGCAATGTTGTGGATTGAATTTCCCATTCTGTAAGTATATTATATGAATGCAGTTTTATGCTCTGCAACTTCTGTTCTGGTGATTAAAGAAGTGCAAAAATATACTTTCTTATATTAGAAGTGAAACGTTATTGGCACAATCTTGAATTTAGGAAGGGATAGCCAGCAATTTTGTGGTAATCTTTGGAGCATGCCATCGCTTTAAGCACACCCAAGTGTTTTTCGTGGTGTGCATCGGTGCCACAATAATCATATAGTCCTTTGGCAAGTAGTTGCTCAGCTATCATTTTCACATTTTGGCCATAATAACCCGCTATCGACAGCATATTCATCTGCAAAAGGCAGCCTCGGTCTTTCAGTTCTCTGTACTTATCTATATTGTGATGAAAAAAAACATATCTTTCAGGGTGCGCTATAATAGGTTTGTAACCAGCTGTTTGCATGTTAAACAGTGCTTGTGCCAAAATGGGCGGCTCAAACATCATAGAAAATTCTACTAAAACTTCGTTTTTGTATATTGGCAACAGTGGCTCACGCTCCAGCAGACCCATAAAATAGTCGTCAATATAATACTCTGCTGCTGCCTTTAATTGTAAGTTAATATTATTTTCTTTGATTGCGGTTTGCACTAATGCAAGTGCATCTTGTATGGTTTGGGTAGTGTTGGGGTAATAATCTATGAATACATGGGGGGTAGTGACTATGTGTGTGTACCCCAAATCGGCCATGTTACGTAAAAGCAGAATGCTTTCTTCTAGGTTTTTCGATCCATCGTCTATTCCTGGTAAAAAATGTGAGTGCATATCTGCACCCAGCACACTCCAACTGGCCACCTGCGGAACGGGTAAGTCATATTGGTTGTCCTCGTTTTTCTTTCTGCCAAATAGTCTTGAAAACATAAGTGGCAAGGTACAGAAAATTTTAAAGTAAAGGCGCCACAAAAAGCATCACAACACGTTAAATTGCGATGAAAATACGATACTGAATATACTCTGTATGGTTTTACTACTTTTGTGCGCACAACAAAAGCATATGGAATTACCTGAGCATTTAACCGTTAGCAACCTCGGAAGCACAAATATTCAATCATCAATATAAATAGCTGAATACGCTTATGCCCGAATAACTGAGAATCGTAACTATCTGGACAATGTCCTGAAGCAGGGTGGTACCTACTACGGTATCAACACCGGATTTGGGTCGTTGTGCAATGTGCGCATCAATGAAAGCGACTTGTCGCAACTACAAGAAAACTTGGTATGCTCACATGCGTGTGGTATGGGAGACGAGGTACCCCAAGATATAGTGCGACTGATGCTGCTACTAAAAATACATGGATTGGGGCAAGGGTATAGTGGTGTAAGACCGGAAATAGTTGAACGTCTTGCCGATTATTATAATTTGGGGATCACACCAGTGGTTTACGAGCTAGGTTCGTTGGGCGCATCGGGCGACTTGGCTCCTTTGGCGCACTTGTGTTTACCATTGTTCGGTAAAGGAGATGTTTATTACAAAGGGAACAAAATGGCAGCTGCTGCGGCATTGCAGCATGCAGGACTAGAGCCTATACAACTAGCCGCTAAAGAAGGACTGGCATTGCTGAATGGCACACAGTTTATGAGCTCCTATATAGCATGGAGTGTGCTAGCAGCACAACGCCTATCGGCATGGGCCGATGCCATAGGAGCACTATCTGCCGACGCTTTTATGGCAAAAGACGAACCCTACCGACATGCTATACACCGCGTACGCCCACACAAAGGGCAAATAGCTACTGCCGAGGCTATGCGCAACTGGCTGGAAGGCAGCCACATACAGCAGCTACACAAAGAGCAGGTGCAAGACCCCTACTCATTCAGGTGTATACCTCAGGTACATGGAGCCACTAAAGATGTGCTGGATACTGTGACCAAAGTGCTAGAAACCGAAATAAATTCAGTAACAGACAATCCCATCGTGTTTCATGATGAAGATGCTATACTAAGCGGCGGTAACTTTCATGGTCAGCCATTGGCGCTGCATGCCGACTTTCTGGCTATAGCTATGTCGGAGCTAGCCAATATATCTGAGCGCCGCACCTATCTGCTGGTAAGTGGTCAGCGAGGCTTGCCTCCGTTTCTGGCCCCAGCCGCTGGTCTTAATAGTGGTTTTATGATAGCTCAATACACTGCTGCTGCTATAGTAAGTCAAAATAAACAATATTGTACCCCAGCATCTGTAGACAGTATAGTAAGTAGCAACGGTCAAGAAGATCATGTGAGTATGGGCGCCAATGCTGCTACCAAGTTGCGTAGAGTATTACTGAACGTTCAGCGAGTATTGGCTATTGAACTACTTACTGCTGCGCAAGCTTTAGAACTTCGTCGTCCGGCGCAGTCGTCGCCGGCATTGGAGGCAATATTTACACAACTACGTACGGTGGCCCCATTTATGAAGCAAGACGAGGTGCTGCATTATAGACTAATGGCTGCTGAGCGTATGCTGGATACCTATCCACCATCGATAAATTAGATCATGTTTATTACCAACCTATTTTTTTACTACAAAATCGAATCTGCATAAGTAGATTATGGACAAACAACCCAATTATATCGTTTTTCAGTGCTACGGAAACGAGAGCATTTTTCATGAATGCGCTTTCGCACTACTCTCATTAACACGACTGTATGGTGGGGGCTACCCTGCCAACACCCAAATATGGGTGTATACCGATAACCCGGATTGGTTTAGCACTTTCAAAAATATGAGCCTACCGCTTAACTTCTGCGAAGTGACACCGGCTGTTATAGCCAAGTGGAGAGGCAGTATTGATTTTGTGCACCGTGTAAAAATTGAAATACTCAAAGACTTTACCCGAGACAGAAATGGCAATGTCTTGTATACCGATACAGATGTGGTATTTACCTGGCCTGTAGACTACCTAATGAAACAAATAGGCAGCGGACAACTGTACATGCATGTAAACGAGGGTGTGGTAAGCAGCCGAAGCAACCCGATATTTGCAAAACTAGACGCACACCTGCACGACAATACCCCAATGAAGGTAAATGACAAACCGCTTTGGGACTTGCCAATGTGGAATGCTGGTGTATTGGGCTTTGATACTAAATACCGCTACTTACTGGACGATGTGTTGACTTTTACGGATACAGAATATCCACGTTTTCCGAAACATATTGTGGAGCAGTTTGCCTTCTCGGTTTTCTTTGCTCATGCTGGTACCATAAAGGCCGCTGCGCCCTATGTGCTGCACTACTGGAACCTGAAGGAAGCCCGTGCAGTACTGGCATCGTTTATTGCTCACTTCAAAAACCACGACTGGAATGAACTTTCTGAATACAGTAGCCTACTGCAAATGCCTGTGCTGATGCAAGAAAAAGTAAACTTTCTTGCAAACCGCGACATAACCGACAAACTATTGAAAAAACAATGGCAACCAGCAGACTATAACTGGCGCGAATTGTTAACTCAGCTGTAACCTGAAAACTGAGATTTACAGCAGAAAATTATATTTTTACATGGCACAGCATATAAATAGGTATCATACTACAAGTATCATTGTCTTTTGTATGTAGTTTCAAATTTATTCTAAAGTCGGCTTGGCAGTAGAAACGCTTCCACTGGCAAAACGAGCAACAAATCTAATGGTACTAACACAGTTTCGCACACTGAAAGAGCAGCAGAAAAGTGGATTTGCAGTACTTGCTGACCCAGATAAAATAGCACCGGCAGACATGCACCATCTGGCAAGGCTGTGCAACAATGCTGGGGTAGATTATTTGCTGATGGGTGGCAGCCTGCTGATGATCCACCAGATGGAACTGTGCATACAGCGATTTAAGGCGGAAAGTAACATACCTGTAGTGCTGTTTCCGGGTAGCCCAGCACAGGTAACCCCCTATGCCGATGCGCTACTGTACCTATCACTGATATCTGGCAGAAACCCTGAGTTGCTGATAGGGCAGCATGTGGCATCAGCACCACAGGTAAAGGCTAGTGGGCTGGAGGTAATATCTACTGGCTACATCATAGTAGATGGCGGCACACAAACCACCGTATCGTATATGAGCAATACCACGCCCATACCAGCCGACAAACCCGACATAGCACTATGCACTGCATGGGCTGGCGAGCTACAAGGGAAACATGCTATTTACCTAGATGCGGGTAGCGGTGCCAAAAGACCAGTGTCGGTAGAAATGATACAGAAAGTAAGTAGCAACATAGCAGTGCCGCTGAT
>CAMDNC010000043.1 GCA_945902755.1 Flavipsychrobacter stenotrophus | reverse complement strand
ACTTACAGGTGGTGAGGTGGTTCTTGCGGCTGGCAAGCCCACCGGTTTACTTATCGATAATGCGGTAGATTTGGTTAGTTCCATCATACCTCAGGCTCAGCTGCCCGATTATGAAAAATGGCTCACAGCAGCTCAGAAAAACTGTTTTGAACAAGGTCTTACTACGATTACAGATTGTGGCTTGCCTTACTACGATGTAGCTATGGTGGATAACCTGCAACAGAACGGTAAATTGCAAATGCGACTGTATGTTATGCTCAGCGATGATGCAACCACCTACAAACAATATATGAAAGTGCGTGCAGCTGCTCTTGCTGGCAATAATCCTACCGTTGCAAAACGATATGTAGGTAATGGTCCTTATAAAACAGATAAGCTCTTCGTCAAAGGTATCAAAGCCTATGCCGATGGTGCGCTGGGTAGCCGTGGAGCATGTTTGCTTCAGCATTATTCAGATAAGCCAGGCTGGGGTGGGTTTCTCCTTAGTAACCCCCAGCATTACGATTCGCTTGCACAGCAACTTATAAACACCGATTTTCAGTTGTGTACCCACGCCATTGGCGATAGTGGCAATCGTATGGTGCTAAATGTTTATAAAAAATACCTCAATGGCACTAACGATAAACGCTGGCGTATTGAACATGCACAGGTTGTAAACCCTGCCGATTTTAATTCCTTCGGCGAATCTTCAATTATTCCCTCCGTACAGCCTACTCATGCCACCAGTGATATGCATTGGGCAATCCATAGGTTGGGTGCTGATCGAATAAAAGGTGCTTATGCGTACAAGCAACTATTAGCACAAAACGGTTGGCTACCATTGGGTACAGACTTTCCAGTCGAAGATATTTCACCCTTCAAGACTTTTTATGCTGCTATTGCGCGCACAAATGCAAACGGATATCCCAAAGGCGGTTTCCAACGCGAGAACGCACTTACTCGCCGCGAGACACTTCAAGGTATGACTATTTGGGCTGCTCGTGCTGGCTTTATGGAACAAGAGGTGGGTAGTATAGAAGTAGGTAAGAAGGCGGATTTTGTAATACTCGACAAAGACCTAATGACGATACCTAGCAATGAAATATTTGGAGTTAATGTGCTTAGTACCTGGTTGGGAGGGAAGAAGGTGAAATGATTCCCCCAAACAAACCTAGCATTAGTAGTACCACATCAAAAGTAGTTTGATAATCTAAAAATGAAAAACCGTTGCACAAAGGTACATCACCTTCATGCAACGGTTTTCATTTCCGGCTCTTACTTAGCTATTGTTATCTTTTTGGTCACAGATTCACTGTTGTTGAATACTCTCACTAGATATTCCCCATTGTATAGTGTGCGGGCATCTATGTAGGCTATAGTGCTGCCTTGGTATATTTTAGTACTTTGTATCAGGCGGCCTGTCATATCATACAGTGCTACATTCAGGTCTTCTGTAGTTATCAATCCTGCTTGTATGGCTATGATATCATTGGCAGGGTTAGGATATACTGTCGCTTCTAGATTGCCATTGCTCATTGTGGTTACTCCAGTAGTAGGGGAGTAAGGAGTAACAGTTTCTGTAATAGAAGTTACTTTCACAGCTGTTTTAGTACCGTAAAACGTAGGCCCTACAGCATATGGATAGGCCGAGTTCCACTGTGCATCTACCGTACAGAAGTAAGCATAAATACCTGATGGATATTCGGGCGTTACACAAAACCGACCATTATGACTGTCCAGATAGTCGGGCTGCGAAGTTGTTGGTGCTGTGTACTGATAGTCTTCTCTGAAGTAGCCCAGCGGATAAGTAGCACTTACAGCTGGTCCTGCGGTTACGGTGCTACCATCAGCATACGTTGTGCGGGTGGTTATAGACCTCAGGGAATAGCTACTTTTTATTCTGGTAATGCCACCTGTGCCGTCGGCATTCTTGAAGCCATACGCACCATAAATCGGAAAGCCATCATAGGCAAACCCTATTAGAGGCGAGTGCACGTTGCTGTCTATTACATATAATCCATCGGCATCATACAGATTGCAAATGGTAGATATCACCGTCCTGTCTAGTTTAAATGCACTCGGGTTTTGATGGTGGTGATAGTTGCCCATCGCAGGGTGTCCTTTCGAGCAGTCAAATCCGACTTTTTCTGCCACAACAGCGTCTCGGTTCCATACATTGTCTCCCATTCCACCCGCAGGTCCACCAGCAAGGGCGTTAGTACTGTTTTTCCATGATACCCCATCTCTGTAGTCAAATAATGCTACTCCATTGATAAACAAACCTATGTTCCCGCCATTAGTTGGAGTAGGAGTACCTGTATTTGCCACAGGATTGAGAGATACTTTGAATATCGCATTCTGACTAGTAGCCAAAGATGGATTGCCATCTAGAAAAGGACCTGTAATGTAGCCAGGTATACCCTTTGTGCGTATATATACCCAGTTGCTAGAGTACAACACAGTTTGCACATTAGCTGAATCAGGGTCAGTAAATGGTGTAGAGTTGCCACTTACATAGTGCCTGCCGGTAAGTCCTGTAGTGTTTCTTAGCCACTTGGTTATGGCCGGATTCGTTTGTGCCACCAAGGTATTACCGGTTACCAATAGTGCTGCGGCTAGTATTGTTTTTCTCATGTTCTCGTTTTTTGTAGGTGCTTCAATATTTTAGACGACCATTTTTCATCACTCCTTCGGTGCAGACATAAATATTTCTTTTGGAAATGAATATGCCCTATTGAATAAAAACTCTTTGTCCGTAAGCGTCAACAGAAATGCTACCATATCCACCTTTTCATTAGCTGTTAGGAAGATTGGTTTATCCAATAATGGCGATAATGTTGCGCTATGCTGTATACTAGTAGTGTAATGATTGATAACCTGTTGCAAAGTCGCAAATCTACCATCATGCATATACGGATACGAAAACTCTACGTTCCGTAAACTGGGGACTTTAAAGCACAATGAATCTTTTGAATCGTGGGTAATCTTTATTCTGCCATAATCATTGAGTGTGGTGTCTACAGATAGTCCGTTATTTCTAAAATCATTGATAGTAAATAAAGGCTCTTTGTGGCATGATTCACAATAAGTGCGAAACAGTCGATACCCATTAGCTTCCTGTGACGTAAAAGCTATGCCCTTTTCTTTACGCATCACTTGGTCGTATTTGGCATTTGAACTCACTATCGTAAGCATAAACTGAGACATAGCTTTCAGGAAATGCTCGCCAGTTATAGCACTATCTTTAAACGCTTTATAAAACAGGCTAGGGTAGATACTCGACCTGCGCAGTCTAAAGAGCACTGTATCTATATTACTGCCCATTTCGTCAGGGTGGCTTATGGGTGCCAATGGTTGCATATCAAGATGATTGACAGCTCCATCCCACATGAATAGTGTGCCCCAAGCCATATTAGTTAGTGCAGGCGCATTCCGTGTGCCTATCCGCCCATTTATTCCATGACTAAGTGTATGATCTACATGTGTAAATGCGGTATACTGCAAGTGGCAACTAGTACAAGATATTGTACTGTCGGCAGATAAAACCGGGTCGTAAAATAAGGCTCTACCCAGCAATATTTTATCTTTGTTGAGTGGGTTTTTGTTGAATTCGTATACGGGTTTAGGCCAGTTCTTTGGTATTCTGAATTTGGTTTCATCGTCACCTTTCAGTGCCACTATCATAATCCACACCCCGAAAACAAATAATAAATACTTTTTCATTTTTGGATACTAAAAATTGAGGCGGCTAACCTAGATAATTTCATAGCTTGTTCGCTAGGTATCATTACGCTATTTTCATTGGCAAGATCTATCTGCTTTACGAATGTTGATACATCTGCAATAATGACAATACTGTCAGTTCGTTCCAAATTCAGTACTATTTTCTGTATACTGGCAAACGGATAACTATACCCACCCAGGTGAAAATGGAATTCATTGTTGCGTGTTTTACAAGCGTTACTTTTTCCTTCCAGTTTGTAGTTTATGTACCCACTTTGCCATGTCCAGTACATACCTTTTGTCGGGTCGAGGTCGCCACCCATTGCGCCCGATACATTGGTTATGCTGTCAATACCCAAATTGAAACTGATTCTATTATAAAACACATCTTTAGGTAAATTCAGCATCACTGTACAACTGCTGGGCATTCTAGCATCTATCAGATGGACACTGCTCGGCTCAGAAAATACTACATCACTATTATGTAGCAGAGTAATGCCAGATACATAGTATTTTAGGTTGTTTATTGTTGAAATATTCGTGTCTTGGTTTGTATGTAAGCTACTATCCAATTGTAAAGGTGTGTTACCCCATACATTTCTAAAAATTACTGGCACTACATTCTGTGCACTACTATTATGAGTGCATATCATCGATAGAATTACTACAGTAATGTACCTATACACTTGTTATGGTCTTTTAGGACGATGAGGTGCAAACAAATCGGCAATTTCTTCAGTCAAAAGCTTGTAATACTGCTCTTGTTCGCTGTTACAAAGTTTCTTTATGTCCTCAAAGTGTTTGTAGTGTATTAGTTCTATGTTTCTCTGTGCCGCAGCTATATCTTCAAAGCAACTCTTTTTTAGCATACTATCGTTGGCATTTTCTGCCAGTAAAATATAGAGCTTCTTTTTACATTTCATCAAATCTCCCTGTGCCTTATTTACCTCAGATCTATGCCATTTTATCAATTCATCATATTGTGTTATTTGCGATTCGCTGAAGTGTAATTTATCTATTATCGTATTTCTTGGACCTGCATTCCTATTCTTTTCGGGTCGGTCAGTCTTGCTATATACTACATAACCTATAAGCATCAAATTTGATAGCAGAAGTCCAACAGCCAGTAAAGTAAGGAATTTTATCTTGTTCATCTTAATTATTGATATAGTGTATTTTCAGGAGCCAGATTCATTGATTCTATAAGATTTTGTGTTTTCGGGTGCTTCACGCTGTCCCTGTTGATTATTGCTACATTCATTATCAGCATCATTATCAGCGACATGCCCCCTGCCAATACCCATCCCATCCCAACTTTTATCTCTGGTTCAGTTTTTATTTTTTCCTTAATGCGTGTAAGCAAAAAGGGTGGGGCATCTATTCTTTGTAGCTTACCCAGTAACGACGAAATGTCAGTGTCAACTTCTTGTTTCATAATTCTTAACATGTTGATAGACGATAAAATTATTGTTATCCTTCGGTGTCTTTCAGTTTTTTTGCCAAATTCGTTTTTGCGCGTTGTATCAGTGACTCTACACCCTTCACTGATATATCCATTATGTTCGATATTTCAACTTGCGACATCTGTTCTGTTTTGCTCAGTAGCAAAGCGGTTTTCTGGTTGTCAGGCAGTTCGTTTATGCAGTTAAATATTTTTTGCATCGCATTTTTCTGCTCTAATTGCACACCTGGGTGATTAAAGTGCCCTAACTCATCTTGTTTTTTATCTCCTACACCCAACAAATCTGTAAGTATCCCAAACCTCTTTTTCCGGTTTTTCGCTTTTATATGATCCAGAGATTTGTTGATGGTTATCCTGTATATCCACGTGGTAATACTGGACTTTTCCTGAAACTTTTGCATCGAATGGTACACGGATACAAATACATCCTGAGTTATTTCTTCTGCATCTTCGTAGTTCTGCACATAGTTGAGCGAAAGGTTAAAGACCATGTCTTTATGCCCTTCATATATTTCCTCAAAGCTCAATTTGATCAACTGCAAGAATGTAAACTGCTGATTATCAGGAATATACCTAAAATTAGTTTAAGTGTTAATTTACACTAACTGCATGACAACAATGGATTCTCATAATTGTCAGATTGATCTTCATGTGCTGGTGCATCAATGCATTTAAAATCTTTTTCTACCAGCAATAACAATGTTCTGCCATTTTTCAGCTGCTTGCTATGGGTGTAGCTTACTGTATTGTTGTCAGGCCATTCTTGAGCTACAGCAGCCGGCAATAGCACAGTTATAGTGTTATTATTTATTACTGCGTCCAGCGTTTCAATGCTGGAATCTGTCTGTAACCTATATCCAAAACTACCGTCGTCAAATTCTGTTTTCTCCTCTATCATTCCAGTTATAGCCAGCGCATCTACCTCACTTTTCGTTAGCCTCAGTCTTACCGAATTTCCCTTTATGCGAATCTTCATAGCAGTCATTACTTTTTGCAAATTTACAATACAAGTTACAGTATAATAACTACTGTTTTGTTACTCCATTTTTAGGTCGATCCTTTCTGCTCCCGCATATACATTGAATTGCTCATTTCGCAGAAATCCAATCAAAGTCATCCCCCATTCGTTTGCCATCTCCACTGCTAGGCTCGACGGAGCCCCGACTGCTGCTATTATTTTGATACCAGCCATTGCTGCTTTTTGCACCAGTTCAAAACTTATACGTCCACTAAGCATTAGTATATGATTATTCAGCGGCAGCATATCTGCAATTAACCCCGCTCCTATCAGTTTGTCTAATGCATTGTGCCTTCCAGCATCTTCTTTGGCCATTATCAAATTACCACTCAAGTCAAAAATCCCACATCCATGCAGCCCTCCTGTTAGCGCAAAAACCTCCTGATTATTACGTAGTTTTTCCGACAAACCAAACAATGTCTCACAAGATATTACAATATTATCCTTCGTATCTGCAATCGGACACGACATCCTGACCGATTCTATAGATGCTTTGCCACAAACTCCGCAGCTAGATGTTGTGTAGAAATTTCGCTCTAACCTAGCTACATCCGGTACTGCATTTTCCGCAAGCGTCACCATCACCACATTATTGTTTTTGATGTCAGTGTGTTCCAGTGCTTTTACGTCAGATAGACCAGATATTATGTTCTCAGTATACAAAAAACCAATTGCCAATTCGGCATCATTTCCAGGTGTACGCATGGTTACCGATATGCTTTTCCGTTGCCTACCTGCGCTTGTAGCATATTGTAGCCTTAATTCCAGTGGTTCTTCTGTTGTTATGGTATCATCAGCTCGCTGTGCTTTACTGCCTTTTACCCTTATTATGTTGAAAGTAGTGGCCTGTTGCATGTTCAAATTTACACTATATATCTCTATTTTTTGGTCACGGTAAATCTATATCTATTCCGTTTGATTCTTGTATGCTTCATCATTACTTTTGTCGCAAATCCATTATTCCCATGTTAAGTAAAGATAGCTTGCTGCTGCTAGTAAAAGATTATGTTGCACTGTTCCCCAATGATGAACCAGAAACTATTGCTTTTAGCGAGTACCTATTCCGCAATACAGATGAAAGCTTGTACAACCGTAAAAACTTCGATGGTCACATTACCACCAGTGCTTTTATCATTGACCTCAATACGCACGAAATGTTATTGCTTCGCCATAAATCGCTCAACAGATGGTTGCAACCTGGTGGGCATACTGAAGGCGATAGCTCTTTACAGGCTTCAGCCCTCAGAGAGGCTATTGAAGAAACTGGTATTCCTGCAGACCAATTAACGCTTCGTTCTGTACACACTAATCAAGATGTTCCTTTCGACATAGATTCTCATTTCATACCAGCCAATCCTCGCAAGGACGAAGATGGGCATTACCATCATGACATAAGGTATTTATTCCAGTACACAGGCAACCGCAGCAATAGTTTTAATACAGACGAAGCGACAGGTATGCAATGGGTCAAATTCGATAATTTGAAAACTGATGAAACATTTAGCAGCGTAGTAGCCAAAATTGCAGCTGCTATTCTGTAACACCATCACTAGGTCTGCTCTATAGCGACTTCGTTCCATAATTATGTGCCTTAAATGAAGTTATTATCTACAATTATCCTTTTTCTTGTCAGCTACACGTGTGTATATGCCCAATACAACGACACAGTAAACTATTACACTGGATTGGTGGCAAATGGTACCATCAATAAGACAGCAACAAGTAGGGCATACGTGCTCACTAATATTGTTAAGTTCGGTATGCGAAAGAAAAATTTTGCATTCAACGCAAATAATAGCTGGTTGTACGGACAGCAACAACGAAAACTGACTAACAATGATTTTAATTCTTTGATTGATTTTAGTGTATATCGGAACAAATCCAGATTCTACTATTGGGGTTTAGGTAATTACACCACCAATTTTTCCCTCAAAATCAATAATCAATACCAAATAGGTTCTGGTGCTGCTTATAATATTCTCGATAAGAAAAATGCCTACCTCAATGTGAGCAATGGGATACTTTACGAGTACAGCAGCCTCAAGGTTACTGACTCGACCAATGATATTTACAATACTTACCGCAATTCGTTCAGACTATCGTTAAGACTCACCTTTCACGAGTTTTTATCGCTCAATGCCACAGGATTTTACCAGCAGTCTTTCAACGCTGCAGATGACTACATCCTTAAGTCTACAACTGGTATGAATATTAAATTAGTCAAGTGGCTGTCATTGACAACAACATTCACGTATAACAGGGTCAATCGTACCAACAGAGAGAATCTGCTATTTAATTATGGCTTGTCTGTCGACAAATACTTCTAAAACCAATTACTTGCTGGCTGTATAAAGCGTTGTTACCCCAAAAGTAAGTGGTCGAGCGATTGCATTTGTGAAACCACAATTATTAAGAATTTTACAGAAACGCTCACCATCCGGAAATACATTTACAGATTCCGGCAGGTAGGTGTATGCTGTACTATGCTTCGAAAACAGCTTACCTATCGATGGTAAAATATACCTGAAATAAAAACTGTACAATTGCTTTATCGGGAAGGCTGTCGGCTGAGAAAACTCCAGTATTACCAGTTTCCCACCATTGCGCATCACTCTATTCATTTCTTTGAGTCCAGTTTCAAGATTCTCAAAGTTACGCACACCATAGGCGCACATTACAGCATCATAAGCGCCATTTGCAAAGGGTAGTTGCTCACTATCACCCAGTTGCATGGTTATTACACTGCTCAGGTTTTGTTTTTTTATTTTTTTACGCCCCTCTTCCAGCATCATATCAGCTATGTCCACTCCAGTTATCTTAGCGTTCTTTACATTGGCCGATGCAGCTATTGCCAGATCTCCTGTGCCTGTAGCCACATCAAGTATCAGACTCGGATTAATGCTCGAAACTTCTTGGATGGCTTTTTTCCGCCAAATTTTATCAATACCCATAGATAAAAAATGGTTTAAAAAATCATAGCGTGCTGCTATGTTATTAAACATCGTGGCTACCTGCTCTTTCTTCCCTAATTCCGATCCCGCGTCCGGTAATACTTTCGATGCCGGATTGTTGTCTGTTGCTGCTTGCATTGTTGCAAATGTACGAATTGAAGGAAATATGCCTGCAATTCGCTCCGCACTTATTAATCAGTATTTGTTATACTGTCATACTCACAGCCATACAGTTAAGAAATTTTTCATTAATAGCAAAATCAGTGAAGAAAGACGTATCTAGGAATTAATATCTTAAATTTGCTCTTGCATAATTTTTGCCTTTCTTTTATCACCCAAACCGAAACTACATGAAGCGTATTTATTTATCATTTTTACTTTGTTTTACAGCACTAGTTAGCCAAGCTCAATCTGCCGCTGGTTATAAATTTCTGGCTACTACTGGTGTTGCAACTGATATCTCTGGCATCCCTGGGGTAAATACATCTGTCGATCTTAGCGTAGATGAAGCAGTATTAACCAACATCCCCATAGGGTTTACATTTAATTACTGCGGAACAAACTACACCACGCTGTCTGCCAATACCAATGGGTGGTTGTCCCTAGCAAACTCTGCACTTGATATCAATCCTGCACAAAACAATTCTGATGGTAGTTTGTTTGCTGTCGAAAATGGTCAAGGGCTATTGATGCCCTATTGGGACGATTTAGTAGGTTTTGGTGCTAGTGTTTATTATCAGGTTTCAGGCACCGCTCCTTTTAGAGTATTCACTTTTCAGTATGGCGATGCTACTACTGGTTGGGAAGCATTCGGTAGTTTAGGTACTGCTTTTTTCCAAGTCAAACTGTACGAAACTTACAATGCCATTCAGTTTGTTTACGGAAGCGAAATAAGCCCTTTCTTTGGTAACACCGCAACCATCGGCATCGCCAATAACCTCACTGACTTTCAAACTGCTGATGCTATATTTCCTACAGTCACTACCACATCAGCTTTTACTGATGTGCTCAATGGTTTCCCTGCAGCCAATACTGTTCTTACATTTATGCCATCAGCAGTCGTCTCAGCTACTCCAGCATCTTTATCTTTTTCAGCAGCTGCCGGTACCTTCTCCGATTCTCAAATGGTACGCATTTTCGCATACAATCTAATTCCGTCTGAGTCTGTGACTGTAGCGGCTAATACCAATTTTCAGATTTATGACGGAAGCAGTTGGGTATCTTCACTCACTTTTGCTTCTCGCATGGCAACGGTTGGATATCAGGTAGATACTCTGGTGGCTGTTCGTTTCAGTGCACCTACCATTTCTGGTACTTATATCGGCAACCTCACTGCCGCTGCACCAGGTGCTACTACAGTTGCTGTGTTGTTAACTGGTGTTTCAGTTCCCCTTTGCTCAGCCACGCCCGAAGCCGGCGCAGCAAATGCCACTGTTACTACGGGTAGTTGCACTCCTTATTCCACAAGCATTAGCCTCACTGGTGTTACTTCTGGTGTGATCGGTATCGCTTATCAGTGGCAGTCTTCGCCCGATGGCGTTGCAACGTATTCCAATGTTGCTGGTGCTACAAACAGTACTTATGCTCCTACTGTTAATGCTGGTGTTTTTTATCGTGCTATTGTTACCTGCAGTTACTCTTCTTTATCCGATTCTTCCAATGCTATTCAATTTACCTACGATCCACCGCCTACAGCCATTTCAGGCAACAATCCTGTTTGTGTCGGCAATTTGATGCCCTTGGCATCTTCTCCATCTGGCGGCTCCTGGACTAGCAATAATACTGCTATTGCCACGGTAGGTATCACTTCTGGTGTCATCGTTGGTGTTTCTCCTGGTACAGTCGTTATTTCCTATCAGTTGCCCTCATCTTGTTTGGTAACAACTGTAGCTACTGTCAATTCTAATCCCGGTAGCACAGTCGGCCCAGATTCTGTTTGTGCAGGAGCTGCAGTCACATTCACCAATCCTATAGCTGGTGGTTCATGGACTTCAGGTAACACCTCTATCGCCACCGTTTCTTCTGGTATTGTTACTGGTGTTGCGTCTGGTACTACCACTATCACATACACATTACCTAATAGCTGCAGGGCATTAAAAACTATTACTGTCAATGCATTGCCACTGATATATATCGTTACTGGTTCAGGCAATTATTGTGAGGGAGGGTCTGGTTTGCCAGTAGGTCTCAGCAATACACAGAATGGAACTAACTACGATTTATACAAAGGCGCTGCATTGGTTACTAGTATTTCTGGCACAGGTACTGTAGCTTCTTTTGGCACTTATACGGCTGCTGGCACATACTCAGTGGTTGCTACTAGTGCAGCAGGTTGCAACAATGTGATGAGTGGTAGTGCAGTCGTCGTTATCACCCCTACTGTTACGCCTACTATCAGTTTGTCTACCTCACCTAGCGATACTGTATGTGCTGGTACAGCTATCACTTTCACTGCACTAGCTGTCAATGGGGGTAGTGCACCTATTTACAATTGGACAGTCAACAGTGTATCAGTGAGTGCCACTACGGATACCTACACCTATACTCCTTCCAATGGCGACGTCGTTGCAGTCGCAATGACAAGCAGCGTTGCCTGTCCTTCTTTAGCATTGGTCAATGCAAACAGTTCAGTAACGGTAGTTGCTAATCAAACACCAGTTGTAAGTATAGTTGTCGGTCCAAACGATACGATTTGTCAAAACTCAACTGCATTCTTCAGTGTATTGGGCTATGCATTTGGTGGTGATTCACCTCAGTTTACTTGGTTCAAGAATGGTGCCACTACTTCTGCTACTGGTCTGGTTTATTCCTACGAACCTGCCGATGGAGATGTTATTCTGTGCAGACTCAACAGTAATTACCGTTGTCCTGCTGTCAACGATGTTAATAGCAATACTGTTACTATGCATCTCGATAGTATCTATATACCAGCTGTGTCTATTACTGCTAATAAAGATTTGTCAATCGGCATTGCCGATTCTATCACTTTTGCTGCTACTGTTTCTAATGGTGGAAGTACACCTACTTACCAATGGTTAATTAACGGTGCCGCTATATCAGGTGCTACTAATACTACTTTTGTTGTCGGCGGTCTTAACAACAATGATTCAATTACTTGTATAGTTTGGGGTGAGGGTGATTGTTCTTACTTTACTTTCAATTCTGTAAAAGTTAGGGTATCCAATGCTGTTAATCAGGTAAGTATTGGCACTATAGATGTACAACTAACACCCAACCCTAACAATGGTTCTTTTACTATCAATGGTGATCTGGGAACTCTATTTGCAGCAGATGTTGTGTTACAGATTACAGATATTGTTGGTAGTGTTGTTTATACTCATGCCGCTGCCGCTAAAGGTGGTTTAATAAACGAAAGTATTCAATTGAATAATCTACAATCAGGTATGTATCTGTTACATGTTCGTTCTGGCAACAGAAGTAAGGTGTTGAGGTTTGTAGTAAAGAATTAATAGCTATTCCATTTTTAATACAAATAAAGTCTCAATTTTTGCGGCTTTATTTGTATTAAACTTCTTATATTGTCACCCCAAATTAAAATGGTTCAAAACAATCATAATTACGCTGGCGGCAAATTTTTCCATTTTCAAATTCATAAAACCTCGCAAAGTTAGCTTTCATCTGACCACCTATCGGTATTTGCCCTATCGGCAATGCTAGTGTCCCTGTCCACAAGGCTTCTACTATCAGCGTGTTGCCACTTTCATAGTATCGTTGTATCTCTACTTTCTGGCTCGATAGTATGCCTTTTGTTTTAGTTGAGCTATGCTGAAGTTCATGAATGGCTTGTGTCAAACCTGCAGGTACCATTAGGTTTGGGTAGTCGGTTTGAATTGCATCTGAGGTATAATACTTTGTAAAACTATCAGCGCTAATTCCCTGCTCTATTTCGCCAAAATAGGCTTCTAAAATCGATATCAGACTCATAGATTTTTGTTGATTGTGTTGTTTGGTTTCACTTTATAATGTAACGATAAATTCCGATCCTTCATTTTCTCTACTTTTTACCTGTATCGTGCCACCAAAAGACTCTATTTGTGCTTTAGTGATGTACAGACCTACGCCCTTACTGTTAGGGTTGTTATGAAAAACCTGATTCAATTTAAATATTTTACTACCATATTTCACTAGGTCTATACCCAACCCGTTGTCTTTAACAGATAATACTACTTTGCCATCTTTTTCATAAGTTCGTAGCAGTATATCTGGTATTCTGTCCGGACTTACATATTTCAATGCGTTACTAAGTAGATTGTAAATAATACTTTCTAAGAATACTCTAGGGTAACGCACTATCTGCACACCCACATCAAACTGCACGAATGCACCAGTTTCAAACACAACACTGTTTAACTGATCCAATATTTCATTTACCATCGTATACACGTCACAGTCATCAAACGGAATGTCTTTTTTCATGCTAATTTGCACAATGTCCATCAGTGTGTTTAGGCTGTTGATAAGGGCATTACTGCCATCGCTCAGGTAGCTGATAATGTCATCTATCTCTAGTCTTAGACCAGAATCTTCTCTCTCCTCATGTTTTTCTTTGAGCATTTCCACCAGCAAGTTAATGTTGTTTGCTGGTCCTCTTAGGTTATGTGCTATTATGTTGTTAAGTTCTTCTAATTGGTTTATTCGGTTAATTAGCCCTGTCCTTGCAGCTTCTAATTCGCTATTTTTTCTGTTCAGTTCGTCAGTTAGTGTTTTTCTTCGGGTGATATCTACTATCTGTAGCACATAATATTCTATACTGCCATTGTCATTACACACCTTCGAAACAGTATGCATTCCCCAGAGTATCGTATTTCTCTTCGATATGTATCGCTTTTCCAGATTATAATAGTTCAGTACATTACCCAGCATCTTATTCAGCAATATCTGATCATTTATATTGTCGTCTGGGTGTGCAAGATCTAAAAAATTGAACTCTAACAATTCTGGTTTTGTATAACCAGTAAAGTTGCAAAATGCATTATTGACATCTAGTATTTTACCCTCCGGACTCACGAGCGCCATGCCAATGCCCGAAAAATCAAATGCACTTCTGAAGGTCTCCTTATAGTTCTGTTCGTGACGGTATATTTTCTCACTGTACCTGATGATGTCCTTCTGCTTCTTTTTTGTTACACGCCCATATTGATAGGTGTCTTTTTTAGACGTAGGTTTCCCCCCATTATTGTCCATTTGGGTTTCATTGCTCATTATCAGTTATTTGTGTTATGTATTTTACTGAAGCTTTCACCTTCTTATCTAATGCAGTGCATAAAGCTAATCTCAGTTTAGCCCTACAATACAGTAGTAAAAATAATTAGTTTTTCACAACTACTGTTCATCTTATCTTTCTAAATTGATCATTACCATAAACATAATCAAATAATAAAGCCCGGAACTAACCGGGCTTTACTAAAATCGAAGTACCTAACAATACTATTTAGTCTTTGCCTGTGCTGCTTGGTATTTAGTATATTGTTCAGCAGTCATCACACTTTGAAAACGTTGATCTCTTCCCATTTTCATTTGCATGCTTTGGCCTTCTCCCAGTTCATATCCACCGTCACGCGCTTGAACCACTTGTTTTTGATACTCCAGCTCTGCCTGATAAACGGCTGCATATTGCTTTTCGTTTAGGCCATATTGCTGCTTCATCGCTTTTGCAGATCTGTCCGCATATTGCTCAGCTATTGGGCCCGATTTCGCACTGCGTGTAGCTGGTGCGGCACTCTGATTAGGTGCAGTTTTCGAAATAGTTTTTGACTGTGCGAACGATACCACAGTTATTGAGGTAAGCATAACGCAGGTAATGATTAGCTTTTTCATATTTTCTGTATTTAATGTTTTTAGTAATGAGCTACTAAATTAGGTTAATTCTCACAAACTAGATACAAAGTAATAAAAATTTTTCTATTTTGAGTGTTGTTCTTTTCTTAAAACACAAGCTGGATAATGTTTTTGTCAGATTATATAATTTCACCTTGCAATTAGTCATTATCAATTTTGAGTTAATAATTTTGTCGAAACTGCCTCTTTGTTGGTTATCATTTTTCGGGGTATAAAAGGTATTTTCTTCTAACTTCTTTAAATTCCCTGATGGATGTTTTCCAGCTATTCTTAATTTTTTTTTCCGACCATCCTTTTTTTATACTTCCTTCCAATGATGTGTTTCCCGCTAGTTTTGTAAAAAACGAATTAAAATACTTCGAACGATTATGATAGTTTTTATAGCCGTTTATTATCCATTTTAGTTGTAGGTCATTGTCAACTGTTTTTAATATTTCTTCCTCAGTTTTTGCCACTAATTCGCCATAGCATTTTTGGTTTTCAAAAGGCGGTTTTTTAGCACCTGTCCTGCTCATTGGCACAAACTCATAAAAATATTTACCCTCAAACTCAGGGCATCCATACACCCGGAACGGTTTATCGGTACCTCTCCCCACACTCACCACAGTACCTTCAAATAGGCAAAGTGACGGATAAGCATACACAGCTTCCATTGTTTGTAAGTTTGGTGATGGTGGTACTGGCAATTTGTATAGTTTGGCATGTGTGTAGTTGTGGCATTTTATTACGTGCATTATTAGCTTGTTAGCAGTGGCAATCCAGCTCTCCCCTTGTAGCATTTTCGCATATTCACCTGTTGTCATTCCATACACTATAGGTATGCTTTGCATCCCTACAAACGATTTGTGGGCCTTCTCCAGCACCGGACCAGCTATATAAAAACCATTAGGGTTTGGTCTGTCCAGTACCATTAGTTCCTTGCCATTTTCTGCACATGCTTCCATGCAGTACTCTAATGTAGATATGTAGGTGTAAAATCTTACACCCACATCTTGTAAGTCATACACCAGTATATCTATGTCGGTTAGTTGTTCTTTTTTTGGTTTTTTGTTGCCGCCATACAATGACACCACTGGTAATCCTGTGGCACTATCTATGCTGTTTTTTATAGTAGTTCCCGCGTCTTCGGTTCCCCTAAATCCATGTTCTGGCACAAATACTCGTTTTACATCAATCTTGTTATCTATTAAAACATCCAAAAGAGACTTGCCATGTATTTCAGATGTTTGGTTGATAACGAGTGCTACCCGTTTGTTTTTCAACATCGGTAGGTAATCATTCGGGTGGTAGGCTGCTGGTTGCACAGCAGTATCGTACAGTCCCTTAGGGGTAGCATTTACCTGATTGCTGGCCCAAAGGATAAAAAATACAATCAGTCTATTTATTTTCAACTTTAACCTATTATTTCCCCTAAAGATAATGTTGCATGAGGTAATTAGGCGTAACTTGCACGCTTATTTTAATAATTTCAATCTACAAAGATGTCACACGTACAAAATGGAGATAAGGTCAACGTGCATTACCATGGCCGCCTCAATGATGGTTCTACTTTCGATAGCTCAGAAGGCCGCGAACCCCTAACTTTTACTGCCGGTGCCGGTCAGGTTATCAAAGGTTTTGATGACGCTGTGATGGGTATGATTGCTGGTGATAAAAAAACTGTTACCATTCCTGTTGATCAGGCTTATGGTCACAGAAATGAAGAAATGGTAATGGATTATCCTACTACCGATTTCCCAGCCGATATGACACCTGAAGTGGGTATGGAATTGCAGATGGGCGACGATCAGGGTAACGTATTCCCAGTAGTAATCGTAGCTGTAAACGAAGGTATGGTCACTCTCGACGCTAATCATCCATTAGCTGGTCACGATCTTACTTTCGATCTTGAGTTAGTTTCAATAGGCTAATTTCAGCTTTCTTTTATTTTCTTTACAAGAGGTTGTCGCTTCCCTAGCGATAACCTCTTGTCGTTTTGAAATTTTAACATCAAAACAATGATACCTTTCAAATACTATGATATACATACTCATACCCAATCTCATTCAGATGAATCACTGTCTGTTTTGAATGTTCATCAGAATTTCGAAATAGTAGATAATAACGGGCTTTATTCAATTGGGTTACATCCTTGGTATCTACAAAATGCGAAAGTAGATTTTGAGTTGCTAGAGGGCAATGCGGGTAAAAAGCAGGTGTTAGCCATTGGTGAGTGCGGATTAGATAAGATTTGCAAAACAGATTGGGAATTGCAGTTGTTTTATTTTCGACGGCAAATACAGTTGGCCAATCTATTCTCTAAGCCATTAATCATACACTGTGTCAGAGCATTTGAAGAGGTTATAGAGGTGCTAAACAAAGAAAAAGTAGAAGTACCAGTGGTATTCCACGGATATAACAAAAACAAAATTTTAGCTCAAAGATTACTCAGTAAAGGTTATTATTTGTCATTTGGAGCAGCAATACTGAAACAAAATGCAAGTGTTAGAGAGGTAATAAAAAAAATGCCCCAAGACCGTCTTTTTGGTGAAACAGATAATTCTGGAAACTCGATTGTCGATATATACCGTTGTTTGGCGGAAATAAGGAAAACTGAGTTAGAAACCATTATTTTGCAACTTCAAAATAATTTTAAAAGCGTTTTTGAACAATGATGACCGATACTGCATGGCTCTCTCGCACCGAATTGTTAATAGGCAAGGAAAAACTTACCAAACTTAATAATTCACATGTGCTCATAGTGGGTATGGGTGGCGTAGGTTCTTTTGCAGCAGAGTTCATTTGTAGGTCAGGGGTAGGGGCAATGACAATTATAGACGGAGACGTGGTAGACCCCAGCAACAGAAACAGACAGTTGCCAGCATTGGCTACCACTCATGGCATGAGTAAGGCTGAGCTGATGGGTGATAGACTCAGACAGATAAATCCTGAGCTTAATCTGACCATTATCAAAGAGTTTGTAATGCCCGACAGAGTAGATTCTATGCTTGAAAGTAATCCCGATTATGTGGTCGATGCTATAGATAGCATCACCCCCAAGATTACATTTATCAGAGCTGCGCATGCCAAAGGTTTAAAGCTTGTAAGCTCTATGGGTGCAGGTGCTCGCCTCGACCCTACTTGTCTTAAAATTGCTGATATCTCCAAATCTTACAATTGTCCCTTTGCCCAGCAAATAAGAAAAGTACTCCGTGGACATGGTATCACCAAGGGTATTAGAGTAGTGTTTTCACCAGAGCCCGCCAATAAAGAATCTTTAATGTTTACAGACGGCAGTAATTTCAAGAAGTCGGCATATGGTACCATTTCTTATTTGCCAGCTACATTCGGAGCTACGTTAGCGTCGGTAGTTATCAGAGACTTGATAGGGTCATGATTAGTTTTTAGCACAGTAATTCATACATTTACTATACATAAATTCCCTTATGGCACGGGCAAAAAAGAAAAATACAACTGGTAGTAAATGGCTGCTTATTTTGCTCGTAATGGCAGGGATAGGAGCAGTGTTATTATACAAGGTTTTTGGACCTAATACTGGTAGTATAGGCAACGAAAAGTACCTGTATGTGCATACTGGCGCCACTTATGAGCAGGTTATAGAGTCGCTGAAAGAAGGTGGCTATGTGGCAGATATAGCAACCCTAAGCTTGGTAGCAAAGGCAATGAAATTGCCCGAAAAAGTACATGCTGGCAGGTACAGTATTAAGAGTGGTATGAGTAGTTTTAATATCGTAAGAATGCTACGATCTGGTATGCAAGAACCTGTGCGATTGGTGATCAATAAATTACGTACTCAGCAAGATTTTGTAAGGCTAATTACTACAACATTAGAAGCCGATTCTACTGAGTTGAAGTCATTGATGAATGATGCAACCTATTTATCCGAGTTTGGCGTAACGCCAGCTACAGCGATGGTGATAGTTATGCCAGATACTTACGAGTTCTTCTGGAATACCAATGCTGATAAAGCTTTGCGTAAGATTTATAAAAATCATGTCCGCTTCTGGAATGATGAGCGGAAAAGTAAGGCTAAAGAACAAGGCGTAACACCCGCTGAAGCTACAATTATAGCTTCAATAGTAGAGGAAGAGACCAATATGAGTTCAGATAAGCCTAAAATTGCTAGTGTGTACCTGAATAGGGTACGGAAAGGTATGAAGCTTCAGGCCGACCCAACTGTAAAATTCGGGATAGGGGATTTTGCTATTCGTAGAGTGACGAGCGCAATGCTTCAACACAATTCGCCATACAATACCTATATGTATGCAGGTTTGCCTCCCGGACCTATTTGCACCCCATCGCCTAACACCATAAATGCAGTGATAGAAGCGCCTCGCACTACTTATCTCTATTTTTGTGCCAAGGATGATTTTAGCGGGTATTCAGCGTTTGCCAGCAGCTATGAAGAGCAGATAAAAAACGCCATCGCTTACCGCAGAGCATTGGATAAACGGAATATTCATTAATTACCTTTCTGATATTTAACCTACTGTAATTACTGCTGGATTAGTGATTTTAGTTTCGGTGATGGGGCTGACACCTGACTGGCCCATATAGTGTCTTTGCTCTATGGTATCTATGGCTGCTTTTCGCACTAGGTGCTGGGCAACTATAGTCTTTATGTCCTTACCGGCATGGTGTAAAATGTTGTTTTTAAGGCGGATTTCTCTGGCCATTCTTCCTATAATGAATATAAACACCACTCCTATTATCAGCAATGCATATACAGCGGCTATCAGCATAGTGAGGTTTGGCGCGCCTACCTTGTTGCGTACGTCGGGGGTGTAAAACATCTTGTTGAGTATACTGAATGGGTATATGCGGTGCAGCAATGCAGTTACCGACAATCCGCCAAGGCTAATGACATAACAACTGAATTCTGTGATGAATAGTGTGCCACTACTCAGCAAGCGGCGGGCGGCGGGCTGGCGAAGTGAAGTAGCTAAGGGGTCTAACAATTCTAGTTGCTCGCTTATCATTATCCGTTCATCTCTGAATTCTGCGAGCAAATCATCTTTCAAGGTGGTTAATGACATTGATAATCTTTATTTCAAACAAAAATATAGTAAACATAACATGCATTATGTAATTAAGTATCCACATGTTGTTAGTAAGTGGGCTACTTGCGTGTATATAATAACAAATTTATCAAATGGCAGAGGGTGTAGTGGCTACAGCGGTTGTTCTAATCCGAAGCCAATGCATACCAGATGCACATATTAGGCCCAAAGCACCCACGATCCACCATAGGATGTTATACCCCCAATGTTGGGCTATTTGCCCGCCAGAGTACGGACCTATGATTTGTGCTACAGACCAAGCTACCGTATACAGACCTGCATACTGGCCACGGTTTTGCGGAGTAGTACGGCTGGTCCAGTAGGTGTTCATGAAGGGCATAGATAACATTTCGCCTATTGTTACAAACAGCGTAGATATAATTGCTAGTGACAACTGACCGGGTAATAAGTTGAATACCAGAAAAGACATGGCTATGAGTATGGTACCCCACACCATAAAACGCATATAGTTTTTATTGTGCTCGAGGGTAAAGACCAATGGCATTTCGAAGGCAGCAACCAGTAAACCGTTGAGTGCCATGACGCAGCCAATAAGAAATGGGGTGAGGTGTAGCTGCTGTTTGAAATAAACGGGCATTGTAGCAAAAAGCTGGAAGAAGCACATACCAAACAGGACAGTGAGTACTACAAATACTAGATAAGGACGGTCTTTGTAAGCAGATTTTGTGTTTGTAGGTTTTGGTTTGGCCTCATGTGAGGGGGTAGCACTGTTGCGGGCAGGAGATAGAACTAACAACAATATGAGTGCCGCTGTGATATTAGTAAGGCCGTCAATCCAGAACAATAGGTGGTAGCTATGTGAAGCTATAAACCCGCCTAAAGCACCACCAGCCGCCCAGCCTAGATTAACGGCCAGCCTATTGAGTGAGTAGCTACGAGTACGGGTTTCTGTGCTGCTATAGTGGGCAATAGCTGTGGCATTAGCAGGGCGGAACGTTTCGTTGAGGAGAGCCAAGGCAAAGGTGCAGGCACAAATAGCCTTAAAATCAGTGACTTGACCCAGGAGTATAAACATGACTCCACCGGATAGAAGGGCCGATAACTGTATGTTGTAAAACCCAAATCTATCGGTGAGTTTGCCACCCAATACACCACCACAAATAGCACCCATACCAAAAACTGCCATTACCATACTTGCCTTTCCGATAGGGAAGTGCTGGGTTTCGGTGAGGTAGAGGGTCATGAAGGGGACAACCATGGTGCCAGAACGGTTGATGAGCATCACCAACGACAGCCACCATGCTGCAGGAGATATGCCAGTATATGCGTTTATATATAGGGTTTTAATGCTTTTCATGAGCGGTGGCAAAGGTAGTATGATTTGGTGGTATGGTGTGGTAGGTTTGTGTGTATTAATTCTGTGTATAGGGTTTGGGGTAATGGGTGTTATATTTGTAGGGGTGAGTAGGTGTAACTAGGGGTATAACTTAAAAATTGTGTAGCACTAATGCCATATTTGTCTTTGGGTTCGGAGCGACTTCATTATCTGCAAATGGGTGTGGGTAGTAAGGTTCTATTGGCTTTTCATGGCTATGGCGAGCGTGCTACTGTGTTCTCGGTTTTTGAGAATTGTTTGGGTGATGAATATACTATTTTATCCTTTGACCTACCACACCATGGTAGTAGTAGCTGGACCGAAGGCGTGGCACTAAGTGAGCAACACCTGCAGATGCTGGTGCAGGAGGTGCTGCGGTTATATGGTGTGCACCGATTATCGCTGATGGGGTATAGCATAGGTGGTAGGGTGTGTATGGGTTTAATAAAATGCTCACCTGATAAGATAGACCGACTGCTGCTGCTGGCTGCTGATGGGCTGGCTATTAACTATTACTATTACTTTTTTGCGCGGACTGTGCCAGGCAAATGGCTACTGCGAGCTGCCTTGGTGCGACCCACTATTAGCCTAGCGCTGACAGAAGCGCTGCGCACAATAAGGTTGCTACCTGTGACCCAGTATAGACTGGCTATGGGGTCGCTGCAACATGAGCATAGCCGCCAACTACTGCTGCGGGCATGGCCTGCACTGCGCCTACTAGTATACCGCCCAGCTGCGCTAAGACGCATCATAAATGCTCATAACCTGCGAGTGATACTGATAATGGGGCGATATGACCGTGTATTGCCGCCCAAACTGGCAACAAGCTTTGCCAAGGGTGTACCCACAGCTACTGTACAGGTATTGGACAAGGGACACCGTATCTTTGACGCTGAAAATGCGCAGGCTATAGCGCAGCACCTGTTGTGACTATGCTAGTTATATATATTATTTCTTCGCTACTGACGTTGGGGTATGTGGGGCTGATGGTAGCCTACCGAATTGGCTGGGCCAAGCAGCCTGAACATATAGTGGATAAGCAATATGTGCCACATGCCAAAATATCTGTAATAATACCTGCCCGAAATGAGGCTGCCAACATAGGAGCTTGTGTAGCTGCACTGCTGAACCAGCAATACCCAGCGCACCTGTATGAGGTGCTAGTGATAGATGACCACTCAGAAGATGACACGGCTGCTATTGTAACTGCCTGCAATGATCAACGAGTAAGGTGTCTGAGACTGGCTGACTACCTAGATGGTGACAGTGCTATAAATGCCTACAAAAAGGCTGCTATAGCTGCAGGGGTGGCCCAGAGCACTGGTGAGCTGAT
>CAMDNC010000042.1 GCA_945902755.1 Flavipsychrobacter stenotrophus | reverse complement strand
GCATGCGTCAATTACTCTCCATATTGTTTATAGCACTTATCCGCTTTTATCAGGGCGCTATATCGCCTTTTCTGGGTGCTCGATGCCGCTATACCCCCACCTGTAGCGCATATGGCTTAGAAGCTATTCGTAAACACGGACCTCTGCGTGGTGGTTGGCTCACATTGCGCCGTTTCGGTAGGTGCCACCCTTGGGGCGGTCATGGTCATGACCCTGTGCCATGAGAAAGTGGATTTGTGTTCCACGTTACTAATTAACTTATTCATCTCCTCAAAATAAAACTGGCTGCCTCATCAATGGGCAGCCAGTTTTGGATATAATCTGTGTTGTTATCGCTTATGCATACGACTCGGTAGGCTCGCAGGTGCATACCAGATTGCGGTCGCCATAGGTGTTGTTTACACGGGCTACGCTAGGCCAGAATTTGTTGTTCTTAACATAGGGCAGCGGGTAAGCAGCAGTTTGGCGACTGTAGCTGTGATTCCACTCATCGGCAGTTATTACAAACTGTGTATGTGGTGCATTCTTAAGCGGGTTGTCGTGTTTATCCATTTTGCCTTCTTCTATGGCGCGGATTTCGGCACGTATACCTATTAGCGCATCGCAGAATCTGTCTAGTTCAGCTTTGTCTTCGCTTTCAGTAGGCTCTATCATAATAGTACCTGCAACTGGGAAGCTCATTGTAGGTGCGTGGAAGCCGTAGTCTATGAGGCGTTTTGCCACATCTTCTGCTTCTATCTCAGCCGTTTTTTTGAACGGGCGAAGGTCTACGATAAACTCGTGTGCACAGGTGCCACCAGTGCCGGTGTACAATATGTCGAAGTCGTTTTGGAGGCGGGCACGCATGTAGTTGGCATTGAGTATGGCATACTCAGTGGCAGAACGCACACCTGTAGCGCCCAACATACGAATATAGGCATACGATATGAGCAATATGCTAGCCGAACCAAATGGAGCAGCAGACACCGCATTATGACCCGTACTCATGGTATTGGCGTCAGCATTAAATACGTGTCCGGGCAAGAAAGGAGCCAGATGCTCTTTAACGCAGATGGGCCCCATGCCTGGTCCGCCACCACCATGTGGTATAGCGAAAGTTTTATGGAGATTCAAGTGACACACATCAGCACCTATGAGGCCCGGAGCGGTAAGACCTACCTGAGCATTCATGTTGGCACCATCCATATATACCTGTCCACCGTGTTGGTGCACTATTTCGGTTATATCTTTAACGGTTTCTTCATACACTCCGTAGGTAGATGGATAGGTAATCATGATACCTGCTAGGTTATCGGCATGCAGTGCAGCTTTGGCCTGTAGGTCCTCAGTGTCAATATATCCGTTTTCGAGTGCTTTTACTACTACTACTTTGTAACCCACCATTACGGCACTAGCAGGGTTGGTGCCGTGTGCAGATATCGGAATCAGTATTACATTGCGATGGCTGTCGCCGCGGCTTTCGTGGTAGCCACGTATAGAAAGCAGACCAGCATACTCGCCCTGAGCACCACTGTTGGGTTGCAGGCTACAAGCATCAAAAGCGGTTATTTCGCACAGATATGCAGAAAGCTCTTTTGCTATTTGCAAATAGCCTTCAGTTTGGTTGGCTGGTGCAAATGGGTGCATCTTACTCCAGTGAGGCCAGCTTAGTGGCATCATCTCAGTAGCAGCATTCAACTTCATAGTGCAACTACCCAGCGATATCATGCTGGTGTTGAGGCTCAGGTCCTTGTTTTCCAGCATTTTTATGTAACGCATCATCTGCGACTCGCTATGGTGCGAGTTGAAGACCTGATGTGTCAAGAACGCACTAGTACGTGTAAGCGTAGTAGGTATGTGCGACAATGATGTATGTTCATCTATAGAGAAAGATACTGGCATATCGCTATTCAGTACAGCTCTTATGATATCCAGAACGTCTGTAGATGTGGTAGTTTCATCGAGCGATATGCCTATTACATTATTGCCATGATAGCGGAAGTTGATACCCATGGCTTCAGCGTTAGCTTTTACAGCATCGCTGTCTGCTACGGTGATAGTTATGGTATCAAAGAAGCTATTGTTGTGCAACGTCACACCAGCTTCAGCCAGTGTTTCACCCAATACCTGTGTTAGCAATGCTACACGTTTAGCTATATCTTTTAATCCGTCTGGTCCATGATACACTGCATACATTGCTGCCATGTTGGCCAGCAGTGCTTGTGCAGTACAAATATTGGAGGTTGCTTTTTCCCTTTTTATATGCTGTTCTCTGGTGCCTAGCGCCATACGAAGGGCGCGGTTGCCGTGGGCATCAATACTTATACCTATTATTCTACCTGGTATTTGACGTTTGAAGTCTTCTTTTGTAGAGAAGAACGCAGCATGTGGTCCACCGAAGCCCAATGGTACTCCAAATCTTTGTGCAGACCCTACAGCAGCATCAGCACCCATTTCGCCGGGAGGAGTGAGTAGTGTAAGTGCCAGCAGATCTGTAGCCATCACTACATAACCACCTGCGTCATGCATTTTGTTGATGAAATCGCGATAGTCTTCTACACTTCCTTTATCGTTGGGGTACTGTACCAGCGCACCAAAGAAGGTAGCATCAGGGGTCATCGTTCTGTAGTCGCCATATACTACTTCTATGCCTATGGGAGTAGCTCTGGTAACTACTACATCCTTAGTTTGTGGGAATACATCACTGTCAACAAAAAACTTAGGTCTGTCTGGTTTTTGCGAATCTTTGTTGGCAGCGTGAAAAAACATATTCATAGCCTCTGCTGCTGCAGTAGCTTCGTCAAGTAACGACGCATTAGTGATTGGCAATCCTGTTAGGTCGCTTACTACTGTTTGGTAGTTGATGAGGCTTTCCAGTCGTCCCTGGCTTATTTCCGCCTGATAGGGAGTGTATTGTGTGTACCATCCTGGGTTTTCAAAGATGTTGCGCAATATCACACTAGGTGTGTGGGTGTCGTAGTATCCTTGGCCTATGTAGTTTCTTGACAGTTTGTTTTTAAGCGATATTTCTTTTAGTTGTGCTAGGTACTCTGCCTCGCTCACTCCTGTGGGTATACGCAATGAATGATCCATTCGTATAGCCGCAGGCACCGTACGCCCCGTCAGCTCATCCATACTCCCCAAGCCTATCACATCGAGCATCGTTTGGGTGTCACGTTCATTTGGCCCTATGTGTCGGCCAATAAATTCAGCATTCTGTTTGGAAAACAAATTCATGATTACGAAATTAAGATTGAAGCAGAAAAAGATAATAAAGGCTGCAAAGATAAAATATATTGCTGTATTTGCTGAAAATACATCGTTCAGCATGATTTATAATCACCTCTTACAGGTTCATCCTCAGTAGTTTATATTCCATTCAGTTGTTTGGTTTTTATTATGTGTCAATTATTCTTTTTGCATTACTTTATTATTCCGATATTTGTTTTTATCTTTCCCAGCTACTTAACAAAATCTTTAAGCGTTGAAACGAGTACTACTCTCACTGGCTTTGTTGCTTCCTATGTTCCTGAGGGCACAGGGTACGCACCATGAAATTGGTTTGGGCCTTGGATTGGCCAACTATTACGGCGACATTCAACCTAAGTTTTTCGCTTCCGATGGTTATCGCCCTATGACCACGGCTGTCTATAAGTTTTTTATGACTCCTCATATCGGGTTGCGTACTGGAGTGTCTTATGCACAGGTCACTGCTGCCGACAGCTTGGGGAGAATACCTATCAATCAGAAGCGTAATCTTAGTTTTACGTCCAATGTATTTGAATTTCACGGGGCTGTTGAGTTCAACTTCTTGCCTATTGATATACTGCGTCGCAAAGTAACCCCCTACATTTTTGGAGGTGTTGCAGCTTTCTATTTCAATCCGTTTGCTGAAGATGATGGTGGCAACAAACAATATTTGCGCCCGTTGAGTACTGAAGGACAAGGATTGCCTATGTATCCCGATCGTAAGCAATACAGCCTAGTAAATATGGCATTTCCTTTTGGAGGTGGTTTTAAGTTCTTCGTTGGTAAAACTATTCTTATCACCCCTGAAATTGGCTTCAGATACACCAACACCGATTATCTGGATGATGTTAGCAAGTCTTATGTAAACATGGATACCCTTCAGGCATATAAAGGACAACTAGCTAGGGCTATGTCTTTCCGTGGTAATAAAGTGGCAGATTGGGATAATAACAACCCTAACTATGGTTACCAGCGCGGTGACAGCAAGGCTAACGACTGGTATTGGTTTGGTAATATCACTGTAACGGTTTATTTCCGTTCTTTTGGTAATGACCGTCCATACACTAAAACACGCTGTCCCGGTTTTTACAGATAATTTCCATCTAAGTACCTACTATATTTCAGACCCCGATATTCGTCGGGGTCTTTTTTTGCTTCCTACATTGTAGCGTAGTGTTCAATTATTGTGCTAGGGCGGTCACTTTGGGGTGGCGATACAGTAAGTTATTCGCAGTAGCTTAAGTCTTTTTACATCGGAGGCAGATACACCCAATTGATATCTAAGGTGCGCAAATAGCTAGGATAGAATAGCAGTCATATGCATTGTTTTGCAGGATAGATTCACGATGATTACCCCCGTCGTCTATGATCATAGTGGAAATAATAAAAGTCTCCCTTTAACGAAAACAGACATACCTTTTGGGTATGTCTGTAAAATATTGACGAATTAGCTTGGCTTATTTCTCTAGCGAGGAGATACCTCTAAGTAGGCGCTTCCAGCGTATACCACCTTCGCCATAACTCAGCCACACAAACCATGCCTTACCTACTACGTGGTCTACAGGTACAAAACCCCAATAACGGGAGTCAAGGGAGTTGTGACGGTTGTCGCCCATCATCCAGTAGTAGTCCATCTTAAAGGTGTATGCTGTACTTTCTTTACCGTTGATGAGTATTTTGCCCCCAGTTTCATCTAGTGTGTTGCCCTCATAATTCTTTATTATTCTGCGATATAGTGCTATGTTCTGAGGGGTAAGCGCTACCGTAGCACCAGCTTTAGGAATAGTTATAGGACCAAAATTGTCTCTGTTCCACTTATAGTTCACTGTATCGTGCGGGAATACCCAGTTGCTAGGGTCGGCAGCAGTTACACCAGCAGGGTAGGCTATCCACGGTTTTACAGACAACACATTGGGTGCTTTAGCTACTTCTGCCACTTGGCAGTTTTCTAGGTTGTAGATATATATATTGTTGTTTAGTCTTTCAGACAATTCTATATTGTCTTCCACTCCTGGTGGGTTGCCATTGGTGGTTACTACATAGTTGAGCTTGGAATGTGGAAACAGAGGGGCAATGGTACCGTTGATATAAATGCGGGCATCTTTTATTTCAAGCATATCGCCGGGCACAGCCACGCAACGTTTGATGTAGTTTTCTTTTTTGTCTACAGGGCGGGTAATGATGTGAAAGTTATTATTAATATACTCTCTCCCCGATGCTCTGCAAAATGTAAAGTAATCCTGATCGGGGTATTCTGCAATTACTGTGTCTCCAGACGGGAAGTTGAAAACCACCACGTCGTTGCGCTTCACATCTCCAAATCCAGGAATCCTTCTGTATTTCCATTGCACAGACTCAGTGTAAGACTTGCCACCAGTTATAGGCATGGTGTTATGAACTAATGGCACTGCTACAGGTGTCATGGGTACTCGTGGCCCATATGCTAGTTTACTTACAAACAAGTAATCGTTTACCAGCATTGTACCCTCCATCGATCCAGTGGGAATGGTATATGCCTCAAAAAAGAAGGTGCGGATAAGTGTAGCTGCTACTATTGCAAAGAGTGCAGCATCTAGCCATTCTCTTCCCACCGATTTTCTTTTCTTTACCGTTGTTTCACCGGTAGCCCCAAGGGCCGTTTTCGCCTTATTGTTCCAAAATGCCATGTGGGCTTAGATATATATTGAACTCAAAAGTAACAACTTCCTACGCAATTTATTGTCTTACCCTAATTGAGATAATATATTTAACACAATATAATGCCAAAATTAGTTCTTACAACATCGAATTGCTCGGTTTTTTGGCATTTTTCACCTTATCATTTTTGCAAATGATTCGTTTCGTCTTTAATTATCAGTAATAAATGTTAAAATAGTATTGTAGCAACAATAAATTGACCTTAATCATATCCTGTTTTCAGCAGTGGAGGACTTTTTTGCCTACTTTTGCGCAATAATATTGAATAATTATCTATCTTTTATAATCAGTTTATGAAAATGACAAACATTTACCTAAAATCAGACACCTCCTTGCCGCCAAGGTTTGGGAAAGCGATCTCAAAACTAAATGTACCACTTACTAGGTCGTTGCTTTCTTTTGGTCTTTTGTTCATGTTGTTTGTTTTGCCGTTGTCAAAATCGGCTAAGGCGCAGACAACGGTATCAAGAACTTCTACAATAATTGCAGGGGCTTCGCCTTTTCAAGACTCTATGTGGACATTTAATGCCTCAGGTTATGAGATATTAAAAAGAACTGCACCTTCTTTGTCAGGTTTTACGATTACCGGTATCAATGCTATAGCTACTCACCCATTTACTGGAACTCACTATTGCATCCTTAAGTTATCGGGTGTGAGTGGAAGAGTATTAGCAACCATAGATATACAAACTGGCGTATGTGCACAAATAGGAAATCTGGGTGATAATTTCGCTACACTTGCTTTCAATAGCAATGGATCTCTATTTGGTGTTACTGGCAACGGAGCTACTGTTCCAGAAACAATGTATCGTATTAGTACAGTAGATGCAAGCATCACACTTTTCAGACCACTGGGTGCAGGCGCAGATGGTGAAACCATAGTTTACTGCCCTGACAATAACTATTTCTATCATTGGTCAGGAAATGGTACAGTTGTATGGGAAAGGTTTGACACATCTGGTACCGATGTAATCGAAAATCTTACTTACACAGCGGGATATTCAGGCGAGGTTTTCGGTGGCATGTATCTTGGTGGAGGTCAGTTGTTGATGAGCAATATCTCTTCTACGTTAAGAATATGGGACACTGCTGGAAACATCAATCCAGTATTGATAAATACTCCTGACGATCTTAGAGGTTTGGTTCGCGAGAGTCACACTTCTACCATAAGTGCTGCAGGTACTGTCGGTCTTTGTACTGGTGGCTCAGTGACACTAAATGTATCTGGTGGGGTAGGCAACTATCAGTGGTATATTGATGGTGTTGCTATATCTGGCGAAACTAATAGCTCTTACATTGCTACAGCGCAAGCCAACTATAACTGCACTTACACAGATATAAATGGTGTAACTGATAGTACAGCCACTGGTATTCATGTAACAGTCTCGCCAATACCCGATGTAAATGTTGTAGCAGATCAAACACAATGTAATGGTTTGCCAACATCGGTTTTGGCTTTCGGTAGTTCTTTCACAGGTGTCAATTACTCTTGGACTAACAATAATACATCTATTGGTCTTGCTGCTTCGGGTACGGGCAATCTGCCTTCATTCTTGGCTTCTAACACCACTACAGATACAGTGCTTGCGACAATAGTAGTAACACCAATTCTTAATGGTTGTGCAGGTACAGTATTAGATACGTTCACATACATAGTTCGCCCCACACCTACATTGAGCAGTGCCGTTACTGCATCTATTTGCAATGGTGCTACTTTCGGTTACAATGCTGCCAGTTTGGTAGATGGTACCACTTATGAGTGGGTACGTGATACTGTAGTTGGTATCACACAGTCTCCTTCATCAGCAAGTTCAGGGGGTATTACTGAGACTTTGAATAATACCACGCCTAATCCTCTAGCTGCTATTTATTCGTTTACACTAACAGCAGCTGGTTGTACAAGCACTCAGGGTGTAACAGTAACAGTAAATCCTACTCCAGTACTTTTCCCTACACCATTGGTAGGGTCGGTATGTAGCGGCGACAACTTTACCTTTGCGCAAACTAGTCTTACATCTTTGGCTACTTTCTCTTGGAGCAGAGCAGCGGTAACAGGTATATCTGAAGTAGCATCTTCAGGTACTGGCGATATAGATGAAGTACTTACTAACACAACTACTGCACCGATCACGGTTACATATATAGATACGTTGCGTATCAATGGTTGTACCAACAATCAAAGTGTACAGGTAGTAGTTAATCCTATTCCAGTACTCACCAGTACGCTTACACCAGCAGCTATCTGCAACAATGATACGTTCTCTTACCGTGCCGCATCTGCTACTGCAGGTACTACTTTTGGATGGGAGCGCAACGTGTTGGCAGGTATAGCCAATGCTTATGCTTTCGGTTTAGACTCAGTAGAAGAGACACTTACCAATACAACTGAAAATCCAATCTCTGTTCCTTATGTGTTCACACTTACTGCCAATGGTTGTACCAACAATCAAATAGTTAGTGTGTTAGTTAATCCTACTCCGGTTCTTAACACTACACTAACTCCAGCTGCTATATGCGACAGCACATTTTTTGACTACCTACCAGGAAGCAACACTACCGGAGCTACATTCACATGGTCTCGTGCGGCCGTGGCCAACGTTACCAACCCTGCTGCTAGTGGTACTAACAACCCCAACGAAAGACTAAGAAATGCTGCTTCTTTCCCAGTGGCTGTTACTTATGTATTTACAAGTACTATCAACGGTTGTTCTAATGCTGAGAACGTTGTGGTAACCGTTAACCCAAAACCACGTTTGAGCAATACTGCTCCTACGCCTATATGCGATAGCACAGTGTTTACCTTCACTCCTACTAGCACTACGCTGGGTACTACTTATGCATGGTCTCGCGACTTTATAGGTGGCATCGGTGCACTGCCTGCTACTGGCGGTCCTGGTATCAATGAGTTACTTAAAAACAACACTAATACTAATGTACCTGTTCCTTATGTGTACACACTTACTGCCAACGGCTGTAGCAACACACAGACTATCAGTGTAATTGTTCACCCTACCCCAAGGTTGTCATCATCTCTTTCAGACAGTGCTTGCTCTGGTGTTGCGTTTGTTTATACGCCAGCTACTATGCTTACCCCTCCTGTAACATACGCTTGGAGCCGTGCCTCTGTGGTAGGTATCACTCCTGCTAACGCTGCTGGTACAAATGGTGTAAACGAAACACTGACTAATGCTACAACCAACACACTTGATGTAGTATATTCTTATACCGTTACCGTGGGTGCAGCATGTGCACGTACTTACAATGTAGCTGTAAGGGTAAGGCCATCTGCGGCAGCACCTGTAATTGGTGTTATGCCATCAGCTAGCTTGTGCAGCGGCGCTATGTATCAAAACTTTGGTGCGGCCACTCCTCCAGCCGCAGGTGTTACCTATACATGGTCTGCCATCAATGCAGAGGTATATGCTACTGGTGTTAACAACCAGAATGCATTAGTTAACTTCAATAGCGCAGGTACTGCTACAGTAACGCTGACTTCTAAAATAGGTACTACTGGCTGTATAGGTAAAGCTAATTATGCAGTAACTGTAGGTGGTGGCACAGCAAGCACACCACAAATAATATATGCCAGCAAAAAACTGATATGCATACAGGGTAAAGTTAAATCTTACCAGTGGGGATATGATGACGCTAATACGCTTGATTCAGCTGCTTTTGGAGGTGCTATCAACCAGAGCTACTATGTAGCAGCGCCAGAAACTACAACCCGTAACTACTGGGTGATGACAACAACTGAAGATGGATGTACTAATAAAGCTTACTACAACAAACCAGCCGACAACACTCCTAAAACTATAGATAATACAAATGGTGAAGTAACCATGAATGTGTTCCCTAACCCAGCGTACAACAATGTAACCGTAGAATTGTCTACTGCTGTAGAAGGTACAATGCGTATAGATGTTGCTAACATGATGGGTCAGGTGGTAAGTACTATCAGCACCGATTCGCATACTACCAACATTGATGTGGCTAACTTGCCAGCAGGTATCTATATAGTAGACTGCTACATAGAAGGTGTAAAAATAGGTGCAGCTAAGTTTGTTAAAAATTAATACGTCTCAACACTAAATAAACAATAGATGAAAAATTTATTTTTCTTGTGTATAGCCGCCTCGTCGGCATTGTCGGTGGCAGCCCAAACAACTGAGGCGCCAAAGACAAAAGCTCCAAAAGTAAAAAAAGAATACACCCGCGATAGCGCTTTGTCGCCTTGGGTACTAGATGTAAACCTGATGGGCGGTTTAATGACCAAAGATGTTACTACTAGTACGTCCACAGCAGGTTATTTGAATGGTCTTAACCTGAAGACAGGTAAGCTTACTTTCGATAATGGTACTTCGTTGGGCTTCAACGCTCAGTTGGGATACTTCTTTGGTCCTAAGCGTCATATAGGTTTGGGTGTTGGCTTTATGTATCTTTCTCAGAAAGGTGAGCTTAACCTAAGTGAGTATCACGTAGAATTTCAGGCAAATCGTCTGGATGGCAATGGCGTTTTCCGTCAGCACATCACAGGTAACAATCTTAATGAAGATCTGACCATCACCAACATGAACATACCTATCATGTTGAAATACAAAACCAGATTTTCCAAGCATTTTGGTTTCACCGCCGATCTAGGACCAGTGCTAAATGTGCAGATGAAAAACAGCACTACTACTAATGCTAATTTCGATTACGAAGCTATTAATAAGTTTCAGAGACTGGCTGATGGTACTGTTACCAACACCTACATCTTCGACAATGCTGTAACTCCTACAGCCGAAAACTCAGAGCTTATCACTAAAGCCTACTATAACTCTATCAATCCTACCGGCAATGCAGCCGAGTGGTTAGATGGTCAGCGCATTAACTCAAACGAAAACGTAGGTCTTGCTCGCAAGCCTAACAATACTAAGAGCGATGTGTCTTACACAACTGCTTCTTTGGGTTTCATGGTGCAGCCATCTTTGAGTTGGTACCTGTCAGACAAAGTAGCGCTAAACTTTGGTGTTTACTACCTTTATCAGTCATTCAAAAACAATAATGTTAGCAACTACTCCCTTATGAACACTGCTGGCGATTATAGCTCTACGCTCAACAATGTATCGTCTAGCATAGTGCAGTCTTATGGTGCTAATGTAGGTGTTCGTTTCTTCTTCGGTAAACCAAAAGATACCGATAAAGATGGTATACCAGACAGAAAAGATAAATGTCCGGATGTATGGGGTATAGAGCAGTTTCAGGGTTGTCCTGATACCGATAAAGATGGTATTCAGGATTCAGAAGATTCTTGTCGCACAATACCTGGTTTGCCTAAGTTTAATGGTTGTCCGGATACAGATGGAGATGGTATACCTGACAAAGCTGACGAATGTCCTACACAGCCTGGCCCAGCTAACCTGAAAGGTTGTCCTGACAGAGATGGCGATGGTATCATAGACAAGAGAGACCTTTGCCCTGACAAACCAGGTTTGGCACAGTACAATGGTTGTCCAGATACAGATGGAGATGGTATACCAGACAACACTGACCAATGCCCAGAAGTAGCAGGTCCTGCTAGCAACAATGGCTGTCCTTTACCACCGCCTCCACCACCGGCTACACCTATCAGTACACCAATATTGTTTGAGACTAACAAAACAGTGGTACAAGAAGTGTCTATGCCAGTACTGGAAGTGGCAATAAAAACTATGAAAGACGACGAAAAAGCAATCATCATTGTTAATGGCCATGCTGATGCAAGAGGTAAGTCTTCTTACAACAAACAATTGTCACTCAAGCGCGCTCAAGCGGTTAAGAAACAACTGGTGAAAATGGGTGCAGATGCTAAGCGTATAAAGATAGTGGCACATGGCGAAAGCGACCCAACCGGCAACAATGATACCGAAGAGGGCAGAGCAGAAAACAGACGTGCTGTGATGACGCTCAATGTAGACTAAGAATAGTTTGAATTACATATTCTCATTAACAGAGTGGCTACCAGTTTTTGGTAGCCACTCTGTTTTTTGTAGGTTGTTTCAACTAGCATTCATCAACTATTTTGATGTAGCCATAACAACATTCATATACCTTTATACTACATTTGCCACACATCATACCATACACAATGCACATACAACAGTTATACACCTCTTGCCTTAGCGAGGCGGCATACTTTATAGCCAGCGATGGCGAGGCGGCAGTCATCGACCCACTGCGCGACATAGATACATACATGCAGTTGGCTGCGGAACATAATGTAACTATCAAGTACATATTTGAAACCCATTTTCATGCCGACTTTGTAAGTGGGCATATCGACCTTGCTGCTCGGACAGGTGCGCCTATAGTTTACGGTCCCGATACTGAAGCAAAGTTTAAAGTACACATAGCCAAAGACGGCGAAGAGTTTATGGTAGGCAAACTTAAGATTACTGCCATTCATACTCCTGGTCATACGTTAGAAAGTACTTGTTATCTGCTGCACAACGAGGCTGGCGAGCCACATTGTATCTTCACAGGCGATACCCTTTTCGTAGGTGATGTGGGCAGGCCAGATCTGTTTAGTGGCAACCTAAGCAAAGAAGATCTTGCTGCCATGATGTACGATACACTGCAAAACAAGATAAAGCCACTTGACGATAACATAATCGTTTATCCAGCTCATGGTCCTGGGTCATCGTGCGGCAAAAGCTTGGGGCCAGAAACGCATAGTACTATAGGAGCTCAAAAAGCCACCAACTATGCCCTTCAAGAAATGACCAAACCCGAATTTATAAAAACAGTAACTACTGGGCTAAATACCCCTCCAGTATATTTCCCTATCAATGCCCGAATCAATAAAGAAGGATATGATAGTCTGGATACTGTAATGACCACCGGCATGCAACCATTGTCTGTTGAGGCATTTAATCAGAAGATGAGTGAGGGTGTATGGGTGCTAGACACACGTCCTTCTACTGTTTTCACCAATGGTTTTGTACCCGAGTCTATTAGCATAGGGCTCGATGGTCGTTTTGCTGAGTGGGCCGGCATTTTATTGCCTTACGATCAGCCATTGGTGCTGGTTACAGAGCCTGGCAAAGAGAAGGAAAGTATAGTGAGGCTAGCTCGTGTAGGCATAGACAATGTACAAGGTTATCTGGAGGGTAGTTTTGAAGCTTGGCAACAAGCTGGTATGCCCATAGACCTCATCATAGATATAGAGGCCGATGAAATGGCAATGGACCTACCACACGACCCCCTGATGGACATCATAGATGTGCGCAAACCAGGTGAGTTTGACACAGCACATGTAAAAGGTGCGCGTAGTTTTCCGCTGGATACCCTTTCCGATCCACTGAATGTAGCTATGATAGAAGACGACCACAACCTATATGTGCATTGTGCAGGGGGATATCGCTCCGTCATAGCAGCCTCGCTTCTAAAGCGTCATGGCTACCACAATCTCCGCAACGTATTAGGCGGTTTTGGCAAAATAAAAGAAGAAAAGCGCATACCCATAGTGCACCCAGATAAGGTGAAGATATAGGGGTTGAAAAGACTACATATTGACTGTGTTTACAAATATTGCGGAATAAGCTACTTGATAGACATATATACTCCCAATAAAAAAGAAACACCACTCTCGTACTGAAAGTGGTGTTTCTTTATAACTTCTTTTATTGTTACTCTTCTATGGCTGGCAGTGCATTTACGCCATCATTTTCCAGATACAGATGGAAGGTATCACCTCTCAGGCCTATGCGCATAGACTCCAGCGGAATAACCTCTGCAGGTGCGAGATTTCCTAAATTCACATTAGCACCCAGCAATTCCATAAAGTATACCTGTTGTGCTTTTTGCGGTGCTTCCCATATTATTTTTTCATAGGGTATCTGAGTTAGTATTTCTTGCACCAGTCCTTCGCGCACCTCGCCCGATCCGCGATAGATGCCCACGTTGCCCGCTTCTCTTGCTTCAGCGATCACATACGTCGAACCCGATTCCAGCTCAGCCTTCATTAGTTCTATCCACTTGTATGGGGGCATAATATGAGCAGCATCCTTCGATCCTACTTCTGATAGCACTGTTACATGTTTAGCCAGTTTTTCTATGTAGCCACACTTTTCTATATGGGGTATCGTTATTGAGCCGTCAGATACTTCAACGTGTTTCAGACCATAGTCTTTTATTACACTTATATAGTCATCTATCTGGTTACGTATCAAAAATGCTTCAAACAGTGTGCCACCAAAGTATACAGGTATACCCAGATTCTGGTATATCTCTATCTTTTCACGTAGGTTGGCAGTTACTGCACTTGTACCAAAACCTAGTTTTACGATGTCTACATATGGAGCGGCTACAGACAGAAAATCTTTGGCACCATCTAGTCCCATACCCTTGTCCATCACCATTGTCAGGCCATGATTGCGGGGTTTCACTGTACGTTGCGGAATGTTTTTTAGTTTGAAATTCATGTATATCTGTTGAAATGTACGGGCAAAGATAATTCATTCGGGCTTTTAACGCTAATTATGCCTTTGGTGGTTGTATATTGCACCCATAATTTAATATTTATGCGCCTCAATGTACCTATCGTTGGTTTTATTGTTGGAGTTTTAATGCCTATAGTTGGTTTTACTATAGTATACTTTATGTGGTTTAGCGGGCGCGATGTCAGTGCTGTCTTTAATGCCATGACCCACGATCACAAAATGGCTTCTAAGGTACTCACCATGAGTTTGCTGGCTAATTTGTTGCCTTTTTTGTACTGCAACAATAAGCGACTCGATTATGCTATGCGGGGTATAGTAATAGCTACTATGCTGTATGCAGTACTTATTGTAATGGTCATGTTTGTTTGGTAAGCCCATGAAATACTATATAATAGCCGGCGAAGCTAGTGGCGACCTACACGGCAGCAATCTCATAAAAGCCATTCATCAGCAAGATGCCGCTGCAGAGGTGCGCTGCTGGGGTGGCGATAAGATGCAGGCTGCAGGTGCTACCCTCATAAAACATTACCGCGATTTAGCTTTTATGGGATTTGTAGAGGTATTGGTACACCTCCGAACCATATTCAAAAACATCGCTTTTTGCAAGCAAGATATTTCGGCTTTTGGTACTGATGTACTCGTACTTATAGATTACCCGGGTTTTAACCTTCGCATAGCAGCATGGGCCAAACAACAGGGTATAAAAGTGGTGTACTACATATCTCCTCAGGTATGGGCTTGGAAAGAAAAACGCGTACACCAGATAAAAAGAGATGTAGACAAAATGCTGGTCATATTACCTTTCGAGGTAGACTTTTACAAAAAGTGGCAGTATGAAGTGCGTTACGTGGGTCATCCACTCATAGAGGTTATTAGCGATGAACGCAACAATATACCTATTGTTCCTATACAATCAGATAAACCACTTATTGCGCTCTTGCCTGGTAGTAGAGCTCAAGAAATAAAAGTGAAACTACCTATTATGCTGGGCATGGTAAAACACTTCCCCCAGTACAGATTTGCAGTAGCCCAGGCACCCGCTCTACCCGACGAGCTCTATAACCAGTTGATAGGTAATAACGCTGTGCTATTGGTAAAGGGTAATACCTACAATCTGCTAAAGCAAGCAACAGCCGGACTCATCACGAGTGGTACAGCCACACTCGAAACAGCACTGTTTGGTGTGCCTCAGGTAGTTTGTTACAAGGGCAATGCACTCTCGTTTTGGCTAGCTACAAAGCTGGTAAAGGTGAAGTATATATCACTAGTCAACCTTATAATGGATAAGCTGGTAGTTACAGAGCTGATTCAGCACCAGCTTACCCAAGATAATCTTAGAGCAGCCCTCACACGCCTACTGGCCGATGAGGAATACAAGGCAGCGCTTCGTGCCGATTATGCATCCCTTTGGCATAGCCTAGGGAGTAGCCATGCATCCAGCAATGCTGCTGCCGAGATTATTGCAATTGCCTCCCAAAAATAGCCACATTATATCCTGCACACAAGCACTTATAGACAGGGCAGTATGATACATAAAGTAAGAAACCGGCATTGGTTAGTGCCGGTTTCTTGCTTTGAAAGTAGTATAATGTTTTGAGTAAGTTCTTATCTGTTAAATACCATTCAGAAATAACTGAGGTGCTACACCTATCAGTATCACCAATGCACAAGTAATGCCCAACATTAATTTGTCGCCAGTAGTAAGTGTGCTGCTCATTTCTGGGTTGCCAGGTTTGAAGTACATAGCAATTATTACCCTGAAGTAGTAGAATACACTAATGGCTGCCATAAGCAATGCAAAGATCACCAGCCACATAAGCTGACCTTGCTGCACCACTGCCAGCAACACATAGTACTTAGCCATGAAACCACCTGTAAGTGGTATACCTGCCAGCGAAAACAAAAATATAGATGCAGTAAAAGCTAAAAAAGGTTCTTTTTTGGCAAGACCGTTAAAGCCATCATAGGTAAAATCTTTTAGCTTCACCAGTACAGAGAACAAACCTATGGTAGCTACACTATATGCAGCAGCATAGATGATGATACCTTGCCACGCAAATTTGTTGACTGCAAGCACTGCAAACAACATAAAACCTGCCTGTGCTATAGATGAATAAGCCAACATACGCTTCACACTCTGCTGGAAAACAGCTGTTACATTACCCACCAGTAGGGTAGCAGCTGTAATTATGGCCAGTATAAGTGTCCAGTGTGCGCTAAGCGTATTGAACGACACTTGAAATAAGCGTAGGAATGCAAAAAATGCTGCGGCTTTAAGCACTGTAGACATGTAGGCGGTAAATGGGGTAGGAGAGCCATCATATACATCGGGTGTCCACATGTGCATAGGTGCTGCCGATACTTTGAAGGCAAATGCAATCATTATAAATAGTATCCCAGCTAGTGCCAGAGGATTCAGCGCATCAGAGTTAAGCATGCTCGCAATCTCCATGATATTGAAACTTCTGGATGCACCGTACAACAACGTAATACCCATTAGTAGTATACCAGTAGTAAAGGAGCCCATCAAGAAATACTTCAGAGATGCTTCACTGCTTTTGAGGTTTCTTTTATCGCTACCTGCTAATATATATTGAGGAATAGACAGTATTTCAATGCCTATAAACATCATAAGCATATTGTTATAGGTAGACAGCAGATACAAACCACAAAGAATAAAGAAGATAAGCGCAAAATATTCTGCTACATGGATACCTACTTTTATTATTTCCTTACCCATTAGCAATGCATAAAGTAGGGTGCAGCCCGTCATCAACGTGTTGAACCACATCGAATAATGCTCTATGCGCAGCATGTTATTAAAGAATAGATTGTTGGCGGCATCGGCAGATGTAGCGGTGAGATCCCAGATATTAACGCCCAACAGTGCAGCGAAAAGCACTGTAGCGATAGCGACAATGCTCTTCTTGTTGCTCACCATCAATCCGGCAAACATCATGATAACACCAAAAATTGTAGTAGCAATAATTGCTTTCATGTTTCTATATCAAATGTCAATAATCAAATAATTCAACCTATCCCTTTCGGTATGGTTTTTTTAACGCACTATCATTTCTGCCACACCAGCCGTAAGATCTAGCAATGGCTTAGGATATACCCCCAAAAACAGTATCAGGCTAATGATAATTGCCAACCCAGCATATTCGTTGACGCTAAGGTCTTTTTTTACTATCATTTCTGTTACATTGCCATAAGCCGATTTCTGAATCATATTAAGTGTATAAACAGCACCTAGTATAATACCCAAACCTGCTATTACCATTACGCCTATATGCATAGCCCCACCGTCGCCGGTAAACAGACCATTGAATAGCATAAACTCACCCACGAAACCGTTAGTAAGCGGCAGTGCAATGTTGGCAAGCGATATGATAACCAGCGATATAGCCATGCGAGGTGCAACAGTAGCCATACCGCCCATTTGGGTCATATCGCGTGTGCCCCAGCGTTCTTCTACCATACTTACTATCAGCCACATGCCAGTAATATTGATGCCGTGATTGAACATTTGCACCATGATACCGTGCATACCCACACCACTGTGCATAAAGGCTACAGCACTCATTAGTCCCATGTGCGCAATAGAAGAGTAAGCTATTAGTCGTTTGATGTCAGTTTGCACTATGGCAATGCAAGAAGCATATACGATACCTATTACAGATAAAATCACTACAGTGTCTGACCAGTAGGCTACACCTTTTGGCAACACAGGCAATAACCAGTGTAGTACTGCAAAAAGTCCCATCTTCACCATAAGGGCACTCAATATAATGGTGACTGGTGTGGGCGATTGTTCGTAAGTATCGGGTTGCCATGTATGGAAGGGGAAAATAGGCATCTTAATGGCAAAGGCTATGAAAACCAACCAGAACAGTCTGATCTGTACAATTTCTGGCAATGAAGAACCAGCCCGTGCGATATCTGCCCATGCATAACTGCTGAGGCCCGGAGTTTGCAAAGACAGATAGATCAATGCAGCTAACAACATAAGGCTGCCTACAAACGTATATACAAAGAACTTGAAAGTAACTGCTATGCGTTTTTCTCCACCCCAGCGCGAGCATAGGAAATATACAGGTATCAAAGCCAATTCCCAAAATACATAGAATACCAAAGCATCTGCAGCTAGAAACACACCCATCAGCCCTGCCTGAGAAAGTAGCATAAATCCGTAAAATGCACCCGCATTTTCAGTTTCTTTATTGGCATTACTGATCATTACTACCATAGTTACAATGGCTGTTAGTAATACCAGCATTCCACTCATACCATCAGCCATTAGGCTGAATTGTGTTCCCAACATAGGTATCCACTCATGAGAGTAGGATATTGGTTGCGAAAAGTTTGTGCCACTGACATAGGCAGCTAGTGCCAGCGATACCATAGAACTGATAATGCCAAGCGTTTTTGCTCCATCGCCCTTAATGGCGAAGGACAGAATGCCAGACAACAGCGGAATAACAATGAGTAATATCAGAATCATAAAATCAAAAAAATTTAACCCCAAAATCCTTGCGAGACTATCCCCACTTTACTGCACCACGCAGCTAGGTAGTGACCCCATTTACAAAGAGCAGGTTTATTATTTTACTCCAAAAAAACTAATCATGAACAATAATACAATGCCTATCACCATAATAAAGATGTAGAAACCTACCTGGCCGCTCTGTAGCAGTCTTAGGCGGTCACCACCCCATCTTACAGTTTTACCTACGCCATTCACTACACCATCAATACCGCGTTTTTCTACATATTTGTCGAGTATATCAGACAGTGCAGCTATTGGCTTCAATACTATTGCTTCATACAATTCGTCTACATACCATTTGTTCTCTAGCACTTTTGCTAAACCCTTATTTTCAGCAAAGTTTGGTTTTTTGTTTACCGACCATGCTACTATTATCATAAGTACTGCTACCGCTACCGATACTCCCATAAGTGCCCACTCTGTACCATGAGATAAATGATGGGTGCCAAAGTTGGTAACTACAGGGCTAAGAAATGATGCTAGTGCATTGTGCTCGCTGATAACAGCTGGCAAACCTACATAACCACCTACTATCGACAATATTGCCAACACTATAAGGGGTATAGTCATTGCAGCAGGGCTCTCATGCAGGTGATGGTGCTGCTCTTCAGTACCGCGGAAACTACCATTGAACGTAAGGAAGTAAAGGCGGAACATGTAAAAGGCCGTCATCATAGCTGCTATGATACCTAGTACATACAGTACAGGGCTATGCACAAATACATTCGCAAGTATTTCATCTTTAGAGAAGAAACCCGATAAACCTGGAATACCAGAAATTGCTAAACAACCAATGAGGAAGGTAGCACGTGTGATAGGCATGTGTTTGCCTAGTCCACCCATTTTGCGGATGTCTTGTTCGCCACCCATAGCATGTATCACACTACCAGAACCTAAGAACAAAAGCGCCTTAAAGAATGCATGTGTCATTACATGGAAAACAGCAGTTGTATAGGCACCCACACCCAAAGCCAAAAACATAAAACCTAACTGGCTTACTGTAGAATATGCCAATACTTTTTTGATATCGTACTGAAATATAGCAATGGTAGCAGCTAGTATTGCTGTTGCCAAGCCTACTATTGCTACTACATGCAGTATTGCAGGGGTAATGCTATACAATGCTCCACTACGTGCTATCATGTATATACCTGCAGTTACCATGGTAGCAGCATGTATCAGTGCAGATACAGGTGTAGGACCAGCCATGGCATCTGGCAACCAGGTGTATAGCGGTATCTGAGCACTTTTGCCAGTAGCACCTATAAAGAAACACAGTGCTATCCAGTTATAAATAGATGAAGGTACTGCTACATCTGCACCATTCAGCTTGCCAAAGAAATCGAGGTATGAAAGTGTACCAAAATTGAACAATACCAACAACATCCCTACCAAGAAGCCTAAATCACCTATACGGTTCATTACAAACGCCTTTTTAGCAGCATTGGTATAATCACGATTTTTAAACCAAAAACCTATAAGTAGGTAGGAGCATAGACCTACGCCCTCCCAACCTATGAACATAATAAGGTAGTTGGCACCAAGTACTAACAGCAACATTGAAAACACAAACAGATTCAGGTAGGCGAAATATTTTACCATTCCTTCATCATGGTGCATGTAAGAGGTAGAGTAAACATGTATCAGGAAACCTACTCCCGTTATGATAAGCAGGAATAAAGACGACAAAGCATCTACCTGAAATGCAAACGGTATGTGCATGTTGCCAGAGCTGATGAAATCAAACAAGGTAACCACCAGTGGACCATGAAAGTTGGTGCTTTTGACCTCAAAGAATATGCCGAGTGATACAATAAATGAAGCAAGTATTGCTACAGTACCTATCATACCCCCAAGGGACTTAGGCATTTTTTTCCAAAAGATGCCATTGATCAAAAAACCTATCAATGGGAATAACGGTATTAAGTAAACGAGGTTAGCCATAACGCCAATCCCGCAAGTGCGGGTACTTTAGTGTTTTAATCTGTTTAGAATATTGATGTCTACTGAATGTACTTTACGGTACATCATTACTATTATTGCTAGTCCCACGGCTACCTCTGCAGCTGCTACTACCATTATAAAGAATACAAAAATCTGGGCGTTGGGGTCTGCAAATAATTTTGAGAATGATACCAATAACAGGTTCACTGAATTGAGCATCAGTTCTATGCACATAAATATGATTATGGCATTGCGCCTCATCAGTGTACCCATAATGCCTATTGAAAACAGCAATAGACTGAGAAACAAATAATGTGTTGAATTTACTGGCATCTTTTTAATATATAGATATACAACAAAACAATATAAACGTAACTTTTTCTACCCTATCACCAATTGGCTTACAAACTACTACTCTCCACTGGGTAAAGGGGCACTTTCTTCTTTTTTTCCTATCACCACTGCTCCTATCATAGCACTCAGAAATAAAACACTGCTGATTTCGAACGGTAAAACAAAATCCTTGAACAACACCTTGCCCAAATTGGTAATAAGACCTATGTCAATAGAAGCCTTGTCAATCGGAACAGGCGAAGCTGTTTTCACTGCTGCCAACAAAACTAGAAATAACACCCCGCCCGATACTACACCTGCTAGCTGCACTAATTGCCCCTTTTGGGGTTCTACATCTGCATTAAGGTTCATAAGCATGATAACAAACAGAAAAAGTACCATTATAGCCCCAGTGTATACTATCAGATTCACAATAAATAGGAATTGTGCGTTCATAAGTATGTAATGACCAGAAATGGATATAAAGGTCAGCACCAGAAACAATACACTGTTCACAGGGTTGCGACTGAGGATTACACCCAGCGCACAGCCCACAGACACAGCCGATAAAAACCAGAATAAAGTATCGTATAGGTTCATGTTTATTTATTGTCCTTTTTGTGCGGGTTAGGAATCAAAAGATCTTCTTTTTTGTAGATAAATGAAGCTCTGTTGTAGTTTGATGGCATTACCGTTTCGGACAGATACACCGCATCTTTAGGGCATGCTTCTTCGCAATACCCACAAAATATACAGCGCAACATATTAATTTCATATTTAGCTGCATATTTCTCTTCGCGGTACAGATGTTCCTCACCTGCTTTTCTTTCAGCAGCTTCCATTGTTATAGCTTCGGCAGGGCAGGCAAGCGCGCACAAGCCACAAGCGGTGCAACGTTCTGCTCCCTCCTCATCTCTGTTCAATACATGCAACCCTCTGAAAACAGGACTAAATGGTCGCTTCACCTCTGGATAACTAACAGTGGCTTTTTTCTTAAATATGTGACTAAGTGTAGTACCTAGTCCTTTGGCTATAGCTGGCAGGTAGGCACGCTCCGAAAATGTCATCGGGCTGCGGTCTATCTGTACAGCTCTATTTGTTAAGTTTTGCATTGTTTTCTATTTCAAAAACGTCAATAATATTTTTGGTCTCTAATAGCTGCAGTTCTAACTGTTCGCTTCTAACAACTTCAATTTCAACTTACAATCCTGACAAATATACTCTTTTCATCGGCTTATATATAGTATTGGCAACTGCAGTAAGCAGCTTACTATACAAATATGTTCTTAATATCGTGAACCAGTATATTATTTATTGAATACCCACAATATCAGCACGCCAGTTACCAGCATATTACCCAAAGCTAGAGGTATCAATGTTCTCCATCCTAATTTCATAAGCTGGTCGTACCTAAAACGGGGTAGTGTCCACCTTATAAACATAAAGAACAATATCATGCCTACTACTTTGGTAATAAACACCAGCATACAGATAATACTGAAAACAAGCGGATTAGCCACTTCTGCTATTTTATCCATAAATGGGAAATTATATCCACCAAAGAATAAAGTTATGATGATAGCAGAGCTAATAAACAGATTGATATACTCGGCAAAAAGATAAAAACCAAGTTTCATAGAGGAGTATTCCTGATGATAACCCATGTTCAGTTCGCTCTCGCACTCAGGCAGGTCGAATGGAGCACGGTTCAGCTCGGCAAATGAGCAAGTAAGGAAAATGATGAAACCTAATGGTTGTTTGAAGATGTTCCAAGTGAAATAGCCTGCATCCCAAAATCCATGTTGTTGTTGCACAATATCACGAAGGCTGAGAGAACC
>CAMDNC010000041.1 GCA_945902755.1 Flavipsychrobacter stenotrophus | reverse complement strand
GCAGGCGTATTCTCTGCTCGTCGCACTGCCGACCACTTCCACTACGAAATGGTAAAGTGTGCCAAAACCGGACTTATTTTCTCAAGGCATATCCTCAATGACGATGCACTAAATGAGTTATACAAGGGCAGCGTGGTCACCTTTGGCGAACAAACTCAATTCATTCAACGCGACTACTGGCAACCTATTGCTAAACACGTGAGCAAATGGAATAAAAAAAGAGCATTAGATATTGGTTGCAGCAATGGTTTTTTCTTGGAGGTACTTAAAGACAATGGCTATGAAGAAGTGCATGGAGTAGAACCTGGCGAAGAACCTAAAGCTATTGCCCGTGCCGACATTCGCGATAACATATACACTGGATTTTATGGAGCTGGGCTTTACCCCGACAATCACTTTGACCTCATTACGTGTTTCCAAACTTTAGATCACCTAAGCGACCCATTGGGCATGCTCCAAAACATGTACCGAAACACTGCCCCCGGTGGTCATGTTTACATGATCATGCACAACACTCGCGCCTTGCAAGCTCGTATTTTTGGCGAAAAATCACCCATCATTGATGTAGAGCATATCTACCTTTTCAATAAAGAAAACCTCCCCGAACTTTGCAAAAAAGCTGGCTTTGCAGTAGAGTCTGTTTTCGATGTTAAGAATGGCTATCCATTCTCCTACTGGCTGCGTATGTCGCCTCTACCACTCAAAGGCATGTGGAAAGGAATAATCGGCGCATTGGGCCTTACCAACAAAATTCTAGCTATCAATGCAGGTAATATGGGCATCATTCTGAAGAAGCTGTAACCCTATTAACCAAATCTGTTCCTTACCTAACCAACTATTGCACTATTTTTGCGCAATGACAGGTAGTTACAAATCAGGTTTTGTCAACATTTTTGGGGCACCTAACGCAGGTAAGTCTACATTACTCAATTTGCTTTTGGGTGAGCGACTGGTTATTATTTCTCCAAAAGTACAAACCACCAGACACCGTATCCTAGGCATCCTGTCCGAACCTACTTACCAAATAGTATTCTCTGACACACCAGGCATTATTGAACCCAAGTATAAATTGCATCAGAAAATGATGCTACAAGTGAAAAGCGCACTAGAAGACGCTGATGTAGCTATCCTAATGCACGACATCACCCAGCCCTTAGAAGAGTTTGAAACCATAGCCAACTCCCTTAAGCTAAAAGTACCTGCACTACTGCTGCTCAACAAAACAGATACAGTCAAAGACAAAAGCACAATAGAGGCAATCGTAAAACAATACAAAGAAAAATACCCCACCTGGGAAGTCCTCGCCATATCTGCGCGCAAACAAACCAATACCGACAAGATAATGCCTTTGGTACTCAAGGCACTACCTGAAGGTATGCCCTTCTACCCCGAAGACAGTATTTCTGACCGCAACGAACGCTTTTTTGTTGCAGAAATGGTAAGAGAACAAATCTTTGCCCTATACGACGAAGAGATTCCCTATCACACAGCCGTTCTCATCCAGTCATTCGAAGAAAAGACCACCCTCAACGTAATCAAGGCTGATATCATAGTAAGTAGAGAAACTCAGAAAATGATACTTCTGGGCAAGGGCGGATCCATGATAAAACAACTCGGCATCAACGCCAGAAAGGTAATGGAAGAATTCCTACAGAAAAAAGTACACCTTGAACTTTTTGTAAAAGTACGCCCTAAATGGCGCGATAACGAAAACTACCTTCGCGAGTATGGCTACAATTCATGATAGCAATGTAGTAATACAACCAATACATAAAGTATGGCACAAAGGCAAAGTAACCTCACTGGATGTGCTACGGCTCGATCTGCTACACCCTATTGTATCAGGCAACAAATGGTACAAACTACGTCTCAATCTCAATGATGCCCTAGATAATAAGTATACTACCATAGCCACATTTGGTGGTGCATACTCTAATCATCTGGTGGCTGCTGCCTATGCTGCTCAGCACTTTGGCTTGCAATCTGTAGGTATTGTTCGTGGTCTGCAAAACGAACTCACGCCTACACTCATGCATTGCCAGCAATACGGAATGAAGCTATTGTTTGTCAGCAGAGAGGAATACAACAAAAAAGATGACCCTGAATGGGTCAACAAACAGCTACTACCCTTTGGCAAAACCTACATAATACCGGAAGGTGGCGCCAATACAAAAGGTGTGTTGGGTGCAGGGCTCATCAACCGTTTTATCAAGTCTCATTACACACACATAGCACTATCCGTAGGCACTGGCACCACATTGGCTGGCTTGCGCAACGCACTGCCCGCACACCAGTTTATAATGGGGTTTGTACCTATGAAGCAATGCAACGAACAGCAAGCACATATTACTCCTTTTCTTAGAGAAGACCGTAATATTAATTGGCAATTGTTTCCTGAAACGCACTTTGGTGGTTTTGGAAAAATCAACGACGAACTGATATCGTTTATGAACGATTTTTATGTCGATAATAGTATTCCATTAGATGTTGTCTACACTTCCAAAATGATGTACAACATTCAAAAATTATTAAACGACAACTACTTCAATAGCTCTGACAAAATATTGTGTGTGCACACGGGTGGGCTTCAGGGGAATTTATCAGTACAGGATAAATTGAAATTCTGATATCGCTACTTTTTATCTGTTTTAGGCTTGTGTATACCAGGATACTTTTGTTTCGGTTTATCGTTTTTAAACACCCCCTCATAAATCAGTTTCCCTTTTTTGTTGTAACAACTGCCAAAGCCATCTTTTTTACCATCTTTCCATGTGCCAATATACTTTTTACTACGTGGGCAAAACCTAATGGCATATCGTGGTTTGGTAGATACTATGAAGTAGTTACCAAAACCATTTTTTAAATCATTCTCAAAGTGTCCGTCATATTTATCGCCATTGTTCCAATAAAACACACCATTTCCCTCTTTTTTATTGTTTTTCCATGGTCCCTCATACCTAGCTCCATTTTCATAGTAGCAAATACCCCTACCATTTCTGGCATTCTTATCAAAGTGTCCTACATACTTATCGCCATTAGCCCAGTTATAGGTTCCTTCTCCTGTGCGATCATTATGCACAAAATCTCCTTCATATCTTTCTCCATTGTTCCACTTTATTTCTCCTTTACCATGCATTTCATTGTTTGCAAAGTCGCCGTCATACATGTCGCCGTTACCCCAATACAGCTTTCCCTTTCCTTGTCTTAGTCCATCTTTCCATTCTCCTTCATATCTCTTACCATCAAAGTAGTGCATAGTACCGCTACCATTCATCGTGTCATTGGCATAGTTGCCCTCATATCTATCCCCATTGGGATAGTAGCATATCGCATTTCCAGTCTTTTTCCCTTCTACTACGCTCCCCTCATATTTATAGGCTCTTACACTATCTTTTTTTATAGTTTGTGCATTACCATTTTGGTTGACGATCACTAACACTACCGCAATACTCAATATTTTCATCATGATTATCAGTCAATTACGTTTTATTTTCGCTATTTATACTCACCCACCATTTACAGTAGAATGATATATGTACCACAAAGTTAGCTAAAATCATAAAGACCTATATTTCTTCTCTCTTTTTCCATCAATCTACAGCTAACCCCTTCAAGCTTGTACCGCTTTTTTCTATTATGAAGTTAAAAAGTGAAAAGAATACATAAGATAGCTTACTTTATTTTTTCATCGTTCGGCAGAATAGTATATTTGCTCGATTACTAAATCATAATTCCCCGAAAATTGAAATACCGTAACGCCTTACTAATTGTGCTGCTGGTGATAGTTGCAGACCAGGCGCTGAAAATCTATATCAAAACCCACTTTGCTATTGGCGATGATGTTGAGATTATCGGTGGTTGGTTTCGTTTTCATTTCATCGAAAACGAAGGTATGGCTTATGGCATGAAGCTCAGTGAATCACCTATTGGTAAAATTCTTCTGTCATCTTTCAGATTAGTAGCTGTTGTTTTTGGGTTCTTTCTCCTTAAGCGCCTTATCAACAAAGGCTACTCCAGAGGTATGCTCATTTGTGGTGCTCTTATTTTGGCTGGTGCTTTAGGTAATCTGCTCGACAGTATGTTTTATGGTCTCATTTTTAGTGATAGTCCATATTCTTGTTTCTCTGGCAACTATGATAGTCTGTCCAACTTACTGCAAAACCACAACAAAGAAGCCGTGGCACACTTCACATCTTTCGGCGATGGTTATGGCAAGTTCTTACAAGGCAAGGTGGTAGATATGCTATATTTCCCGGTCATAGAAACCGTCTTACCCACTTGGGTACCATTCTTGGGTGGCAAAGCATTCGTATTTTTCGAACCAGTATTCAATATAGCCGATGCTGCCATTTCTACTGGTATCATTACTCTGTTGCTGTTCCAAAAGTCTATGTTACATACTCCCGCTATCGAAAATGCAAATACAATACCTAATCCCACGCCTGATTCTACCCCAACTACCAGTCAAGAGTAAATCATTCTCCTGACTTTATTTGTTCAATACCTTTTCATTTTATTTCTTTGTCTGCTATGCAAGATGATCATTCAGAAGAAACACTCTCCATTACCGTATGGCTATCTGGCCGCAGTTACCGCATTCGCATCAAGCCCGATGAAGAATCGGCTGTTCGCAAAGCAATAAAAATTGCCGACCAAAAATTATTAGAGCTGCGCACACACTATCCCGAAAAAGACGAACAAGATTTTCTTGCTATGTGCCTCCTTTCTTATGCTGCAGATACAGCTATCGACACCTTCAACAATCCATTATTACAGGACGAACTTAACAAACTGAGTCTTCGTATCGATCGAACCCTCTCTCCTGATGCAGAGGTGCCAGAATCATGATGTTTCTAGTGCTTCAACCATTAGTTCCATTTTACTTCCTCTCGAGCCCTTTATCAATATTGCACTATTCTCAGGCATTTGCTGTGCTATTTTGCTAGCAGCTTCCTTGCTATCTGCATACCACACATAGTCATGTTTAGTACTCATAAATTCTTCTCCCACCAGCACCACCTGCTTCCACGTATAGCCCCCTATTAGGTCCACCAGCGCCTGATGCTCTGCTTGCACAGCATCGCCCATCTCCTTCATAGCACCTATCCACAGCGTCTTGTTTTTAAGGTCTGCTGCAGCAAAGTTTTCAATAGCTGCCTTCATGCTTGTAGGGTTGGCATTATATGCATCTAGTATTATTTTATTGCTCCCTTTTTGCACCCATTGCGATCTGCTGTTGTCTGGCACATAGGCTTCAATGGCATACTTTATTTGGCTCATTGGCACACCAAAGTACAGCCCTACGGCCACTGCGGTCATTACATTTGCAGCATTATACACTCCCACCAGTCGAGGGTTTATTTTTTCAGTAACATTATCGGTACTCACTTGCACGCTTAGAAACACACCATCCATCAAAGGTACTCCTGTGTATTTACCCTCTTTTGTACCATACGTCACCTGATTATCAATTCCAATTGCCATAGTACTCAAATAATCCAAATCGGTATTCCTGAACACTACCGCATTATTAGCTCGTAGGTAGTCAAATAGCTCTCCTTTACCTTTCCGCACACCTTCTTCGCCCCCAAAACCCTCTATATGAGCCTTTCCGCAGTTGGTTATCAATCCATAGTTTGGCTCGGCGATCTTACAATATCCAGCTATCTCCTTTTGGTGATTAGCTCCCATTTCTACTACTACCATCTCTACGTCTTTTTTCACCCGCAGTAGTGTCAGTGGCACACCTATATGATTGTTTAAGTTACCTTCCGTAGCATAGGTAACAAACTTGGCCGATAATACTGCAGCTACCAGCTCCTTGGTAGTTGTTTTGCCGTTCGATCCTGTTATCGCTATTACTGGCACTGCACATTGTCTCCTGTGAAATCTAGCCAATTCCTGTAGCGTCTGCAACACATTTGGCACCACTATGTACCTATCATCCGCTGCATATTGTGCATCATCTATTACTGCATAGGCGGCGCCGCTGTCTATCGCCTTTGCAGCAAATGTATTACCATCAAAGTTTCCCCCCTTCAATGCAAAGTACATCCCACCAGCCTTCATTTTTCTCGTATCAGTGATGACCTCAGGATGGGCACAATATTTTTCATAGAGTTGTTCTATTTGCACGTCAGTAAGATTTTAATGTAAAAATAAAAAACCCCTCTCGTTTTGAAAGGGGCTTTTTAAACTATTGTTTAAGTGTTATTATCTCTTATAGTAACGCTGTGCACCAAAGTTATTACCACCTGGCTGCATATCTCCCGTTGGGCTACCCAAACGGTCCATTACACAACGGAAACCGATAGTAGAGCTTGACAAATGACCTTGCATATAGCGACGTGTACCTGGTGAAAGCCAATAGGCGCGGTCTGCCCAAGAACCACCTTTATACACCTTAGTTGAGTCATTAACCAATGACGAAGTACCATAACCATACGTAGAAGAAGAAAGAGTATCACCGTCCTTATAACTGTGAAGGTTAGCGGTTCTCGTTTCGTAACGATTGTTGCTGCGCATTTTAGCATCGCTTATCATCTCCATAGGTATATGTCCTATGCTGTCTTTCTCTTCCAAGGTACCATCTTCCTGCCTTTTATATCTTTTATACTCATTACCACGGAATGGGCGATGATCATTAACATCTTCATGCGACGATGGACGGTAAGTATCCATAACCCACTCATTCACATTACCTGCCATGTTATATAATCCAAAAGCATTGCGCAAGTAGGTATTAACTGGTGCAGGTCCATCAGCATTGTCATTAAGACCACCTGCTACGCCCATATAATCACCTTTTCCGCGCATAAAGTTTCCTTCAAACTCACCCTGATATTGGTTATGCAAACCATAACGAGTCGTATTCTTTGGTCCCCATGGCAACGTGTTACGGTCTGTAACCACTTCTTCACCTCTGCGACGTTTATTTTCAGGACTGGGATTGTTCCCTATCAAACCCAATGCTGCATATTCCCACTCAGCTTCTGTAGGCAGGCGGAAATCTGGCTGAAAAATTCCATCACCATAATTTACCGGACGCTCATGAGATCCATTAGGCTCCAAATCTTTTTTAATTCTTCTCACACTACCACCATACTGACCTACTATGTAGGATTTGGTGGTGAACACGTCCTCACCAGACTGGTTAACGTTTGGATTAAGATACTGATTTTTTATCAGTAGTCCCTCGTTAAATCTATCCGTACGCCAATCGCAGAAATCCACAGCCTGATACCAACTTACACCTACCACAGGGTAATGATTGTAAGCATTTGAGTTGAAGTACATTTTCACATATGGCTCGTTGTAAGCCAAAGCAGATCTCCATACTTCCTGATCAGGCATAGCTGCCTCTACCATTTCCGGATAGTCAGTTGCGTAAGTACGATTCATCCAGTACGTGTATTCGCGATAGCTTTGGTTTTCAACCTCTGTTTCATCCATATAAAACGAAGAAACAGACACTGTACGCCTCATACTATTGTTTTCCAGTGTAGGCATCTCATCGTCCACTGCCCCCATTGTGAAACGTCCACCCTGTACAAAAGTCATACCTATTGGCGTAGGTTGACCCAAATGCTCGGTTACTTCATAACCACCCCAATTACTATTATTAAGTTCCCAACCGGTAACCCTCGATTCTCCATCACCCCTACCTTTTTTACGAGAGTTGGAGGCACATGAAGAAAATAAAGAAGCAGCTCCAATGCAAAGCAAGCCGATACCTATGATTTTTCTGTTCATAATTTTCGCTAAAAGAGTTATGCCTTTAAGCAGGTATTTTGTTAAAAGCAGTTACAATGATACCTCAATCTTTTTAAATTTTCAACTTTTCAATGCCTTTTTGAAAAAAAAGTCCGAATTATTCTTTTTTGCGTATATAATATTTCAAAAAAAACAACGTTTAGTTTTTAACAGTGCTTTTTTTTCGCACTATCCAGACACTACATTTTATTACCTAATTTTGATAGCACCTTAGATACTATCAGGTCAACCCAAAAATAACAAATGATAATGAGAATGAGAGGAATATTCCGTGCAGCACTTTTTATTTCCACCCTTTCTGGTGTATGTCCTGCTATAGCCCAGTTACAAAACATCTCACTCGGCAAAAATGATATTGATGGAAGATACATCACTAAAAAAATCTGGCTCAACTCTTATCACACCCCAACAGTGATGGTAACTAACAAACAGTATGAACCAGCGGTTGATACACCCACCAATAATATCAAAATAGAAGATGTTGTTGTCCAAATTGGTATGGAACGCAAAAAACCATTTGCTATTATCAAAGTACCAGCATTCACCCAAAACAACAATGGCTTAGTAGAGCAAATAACCAGCTGTGAGGTATCAATTACCCAGAAACCCTCTGCCACTCAGCCTGCTGGTGCTGCAAAAACTACAGCTAACGCCACATCATCTGTCTTAGCTGCTGGCAGTTGGCACAAAATAGGCATTACTCGCACAGGCTTCCATAAAATTGATGCCGCGTTTATCTCTTCTCTTGGTCTCAATCCTGCAATTATTAACCCATCCAACGTTCGCATTTTTGGCAACGGTGGCAGAATGCTATCTGAGGCAAATTATGTGCCCAGACCTGACGACCTTATAGAAAATGCACTGCTTGTTTCAGACAACGGCGATAATATTTTCAACGGCAGCGACTATATAGTTTTTTATGCGCTCAATTCTACTGGCTGGAACGCAGATACAAACTACAAAAGATACAGTCATGTCAAGAACCTTTATGCCGACACTGCATACTATTTCATAACCGTTGATCAAGGTCCTGGAAAAAAAATCACTCAAGAAAGTGCAACTGCTTCAGGCAACGTTACCGTTACCGACTTCGACTATTACGATACGCACGACATTGATCTTGTGAATCCTGCAGGTCTTGGCAAAGTTTGGTATGGCGAGCAGTTTAACCCTTTAGCTAATAATCTTACCCAGACATTCAATTTCGACTTTGGTGCGCCTGCAACCAATATATACTGCAAAATATCTGCTGGCAATACCGGTATAGGAGGCAGCTCATTTGGTGTCAATATCAATGGCAACTCATTGGGCACTATCCTTTTTGCTACCGGCTCCAGCGACAATACCCCTATTCAGCTTCGCACGCTCGACTGGCCCACTACTTTAGCTGGTTCCAGCGCTGCAGTCACCCTAACATTTACACCTTCAGCTACATCGGCTATTGGGTATCTTAACTATATTGAAATTAACGCTCGCAGACAACTCACAATCAATGCTGACCAACTTAGCTTCCGAGACCTCAACAGCGTAGGTGCAGGCAAAATAGCGAATTATCAGTTACAAGGCGCCAATTCAAATACTCGTATCTGGGACATCACTAATCCTCAAAACCCAGTAGAACTTATTGGCACACTAAATGGCAGTATATTGTCTTTCTCGCGCGATGCCAGCTCGCTTCGTGAGTTTGCAGCAATGAATAGCCTCAATTTGTTTACACCCTTACCCGCAGGACCAGTTTCTAATCAAAATCTACATGGCAGCCCGCAAGTCGATAACATCATTGTAACACACAAGAGCTTCCTACAACAAGCTAACCAATTAGCTGAATATCATCGTGCTCACGATAATATGAGAGTACTCGTAACTACCCCTGAAGAGATTTACAATGAATTCTCATCGGGCTCACAAGACATCAGCGCTATTCGCGACTTTGTAAGAATGTTCTACTTGCGTGCCGGCACAGATTCTACCCAAATGCCTCATTACCTCACATTGCTCGGCGGCGCATCGTACGACTATAAAAACCGACTCGCCAACAATTCTAATTATGTTCCTGTTTTCGAATCTCTTGAGTCTACTTACACGCTTGCTAGCTTCTCTACCGACGATTTCTATGGTTTCCTCGACGATAACGAAAACATAGAAACTAATAAATTACTGAACACACTAGATATCGGTGTAGGTAGGTTACCAGCTCGCTCAGTTGCCGACGCAACAGCGATGGTCAACAAAATCATTAGCTACAAATCTCCTGCCACACTAGGTCCTTGGCGTCTCGCCTCCACTTTGGTTGCAGACAATAACGACCTTGCAGGCGACCACATGATAGATGCGGAGGTTATGGGCAATGATATCACTGCCACCACCAACAACCTCTACAATCACAGCAAAATATACGTTGACGCAATTCCTCGCATATCTACACCTGCTGGTGAACGCAGCCCAAATGCCAGTGCAGCGATTTCAGATAGAGTGTACAAAGGCACCATGCTCATCAATTACAGTGGGCATGGCAATACTCAAGTTTGGGCTGATGAGCGAATCCTCACTCGCGACGACTTTAACAAGTGGAGTAATAAAAACATGCTACCGTTCATGGTTACCGCTACCTGCGATTACGGCCAGTTCGATCATCCTCAATATGTTTCTGCTGCGGAGCAACTTGTAATACTAAAAGATGCTGGCGTCATATCCATACTCACCACCACAGCCGCTGTATATGCCAGCTACAACAGGCCGTTGAATTCAATTTACCTGAGAAATCAACTCAAACAAAAAAGCAATGGTAAATGGCACACCTTTGGCGATGCTTCACGACTGGCTAAAAACGAAAGATACAGTGTGTCTGACAACCCCGGCGAACTAGCCAATTACCGCAAATTTGCACTATTAGGCGACCCAGCACTTACCCCCAACTTTCCAGAGCATTTCGTATACATCGATAGCATCATCGACGTTGCTACTCAGCAACCATCTTCTACTGTTAAGGCACTGGGCGCCTACCGCATCACTGGTTCTGTAAAAGACAATAACGGAAACAAACTCAATGATTTCAATGGCATTTTATCAGTTTCTTTCTTCGACAAACCACGCACTATCACTACAATTACCTCTGCCAATCTATCCTTTCAACTACAAGACAACCTTGTGTACAAAGGAAAAGTAAGCGTAGTAAATGGTCGCTATTCCTATACTTTTATCGCACCAAAAGATATCAATTACTATTTGGGTACCGGAAAAATCAGCAATTATGCTCACAATGGCATTACAGATGCTGCAGGAGTAGATACTGGCTTGGCAATAGGTGGCTACTCAGACAACCCTGTTACCAGCGATGTCCCACCTATCGTAAAACCATACATCAATGATAGCTTGTTTCTCAATGGTGGTATCACAGGCTCTAACACATCTTTGTTTGTCTCTCTCTATTCCGAAACTGGCATCAACGTTTCAGGTTCGAAACTTGGTCACGACCTCACCGCAGTTCTAGATGGCAACATTGAACAACCATATATCCTTAATGATTATTACGAAACAGCACCCAATACCTACCAACGTGGTTTTGTTAACTTCCCGATAAACGGACTTTCAAACGGAAAACACACTATTACCGTTAAAGCTTGGGATGTGAATAATAATTTCGGTGTGGGTAGTGTTGACTTTGTAGTGCTCGATGGCAAAATAATAAGCATCGAAAACCTCACTAATTATCCCAATCCTTTTACCAATGAAACTCATTTCGTATTCGAGCACAATCATCCAGATGAAGAATTAGACGTAAAAATTAATATTTACAACACGGCTGGCGCTTTAGTTAAAAACATTGAACAAATATTCTCCCCTACAGGTAGTCGCACCAACGAAATAGTTTGGGAGGGAACCGATAACCAGGGCAATAGACTACCCTCAGGTGTATATGTTTACAGACTAATGATAACTACCGACAAAGGTTTTAAATCAACTGCATACCAAAAACTGGTAATAGCACGTTAATAGGTTGAATGTTCAGAATTATTGTTGACTATATGGGCAAAAAGAAATATTTTTGCTCAAACTAAAATTTTAATAATAACAAAATGGCAAAACGCTTTGCTTTATTGGGATTGACGCTTCTGGCGGGAATTTCAGCATCTCGTGTGAGTGCGCAGTCTTCGTCCAACAACCTTAACGGAGCTAGCTTCGTTACCACCGCAGTACCTTTTTTACGCATTTCTCCCGATGCTAGGGCTGGCGCTATGGGCGATGCAGGAATAGCAGTATCTCCCGATGCCAACGCTCAATACTGGAATGTGGGTAAAATTCCTTTTTCTGACAAAAAATACGGAATATCAGCCACCTACACACCATGGCTCAAAGACCTCGTGCCTGATATCTTTCTTGCTTACTTGTCCGGATATGGCAAGTTTGGAGAAAATGACGAACAAGCTATCAGTGGTTCTTTGCGCTATTTCTCATTGGGTACCATCAATTACACCGACTTTAACGCTCAGTCTACTGGGTCGGGTATGCCTCGTGAGTACTCTCTTGATTTGGGCTATTCTCGCAAGTTGTCTGAGTTCTTATCCGCAGGTCTTAGCATGAGGTATATTCACTCTGCGATAGCATCAGGTGTCAATTTGGCTTCTACCGGTGGCGACTACAAACCAGGCAATGCCTTCGCAGCTGATCTAGGTGTTTACTACACCAAAAGCAAAGAAAAAGATGCCGACCACATCAATACCTTCAACTTTGGTGCTGTTCTAAGCAACATTGGCTCTAAAATAACTTACAACTCCAATCGTCGTGATTTCATCCCTATGAATCTAGGTGTGGGTGTTGCTTACACTTCTCAAATAGATGCTTACAACAAAATTACTTTCGCTTTAGATGTCAACAAACTGTTGGTGCCAGCCCTTCAGTATTCCGGTGCAGACACTCAGGTTAGTGTTGTTAATGGTATCATCAATTCGTTCCAAACTGGCGATCAGCTGAAGCAAATATATGCTTCATTAGGTGCTGAATATTGGTATCAAAATACCATAGCGTTCCGCGCTGGTTATTACTACGAAGACAAAACAAACGGTGACCGTCAGTATATTACCTGCGGACTTGGTGTAAAGTATAATGTGTTCCAGCTCAATGCTTCCTACCTTGTTCCACAGGGTTCAGGCATTACCCGCAATCCATTATCTAACACACTTCGCTTCTCTTTAATATTCGAATTCGACAAATTTGAAGACAAATCTGCTACTACCGAAGAAGAGCCAGCTGCTGCTGCGCCCACTTCCCCAGCAGAAGGAAGTAACTAGTAATTTATTCTTATCGCATTAAAAAGTCCTGACACACTGTTCAGGACTTTTTTTATGAATATCGCTTTATCTGTCAAACTATTATCTGCACCTATCCATCGCTCACACTCAATCCTAATAGGACTACAACCAAATAACAATCAATTATCTACCCTACACTATCAAGAAAACGACCATCTACTAACTACTAATAACTATCTATATTAATCAACGAAACGACCGTCTACAATATATACTATCTACTATCACCTATCTACCCCTCCTCATCAAACCCACTGGCGGCCTCCGATCCTTTTACTATATTATAAATAGCTGGTGCATGCTTGTAAATAGTTTTATTAAACCTATTCCCAAGTACAATAATGGTCATATTTTCCTTTATCAGCCTATAAAACGATGTATTATTCCCATGCCACCAACCATTGTGATAGATCACTTTATTGCCGTTAGGATAACAAAGCATTCTCCAACCCAATCCATAATTCTTTATTCCGGGTTTCTCGTTCGAACAAGGACCATATGAGTACTCTATCATATCATGGCTCAGCAAAGTACTGTTGTACAACGACTGGTCCCATCTGAACATATCTTGCACCGTACTGTATATTCCTTTATCGCCTGTTACACCATCCGCAAACATGTCTGGCTCCCTTATCCAGTTATACTTATAACTTATTGTGGCATTGCCCGGCAAACCAAATTGTGGCTGATAAACAAACGTGTTGTGCATGCCTAGTGGTTCAAAAATGTACTTCGCCATAAAATCTCTGTAACTCATCCCTGTTTCCACTTCTATTATCCTTGCTAGCAAGGCATAGTTGGTATTGCTATACCTAAATTTTGTATTAGGTTTAAACTCTAATCTTGGTTTGTGTTTCACTAGTAGTTTCACCATTTCTTCGTTACTAATGGGAGTACGCGTGTTATGGTTATATACTGGCACCCATTTAGTATAGTCAGGCAATCCCGACCTATGACTCAGCAGCATCTTCAACGAAATATTAGGATAGGGAAAGTCCTTAATGTAGTGCTGTATGGGATAATCAATGTTTATTTTCTTTTGCTCATGCAGATACAATGTGGCAATACCCGTAAAGGTCTTGCTCACAGAAGCCAATTGACATGATGATGTAAAGGACGTCGGTATCTTACGTTCTTTATTACCATACCCAAAGTAACGCTCATATATTATTTTTCCTTTGTACCCCACTAACACAGCTCCATTAAAGCCTGCCCTAACTTGGTTTTTATAAAAATTATCTAGTTCGGCTATCATTTTGTGGCTGGTTGCACTCATTGTATCGTATATCAATGGTGCATGTGCTACCTTAACAGGGTCGTCATGAAACCCTCCCTTTGTATGCGCTGACGCTGGCTGCGACGGCGAGTTGCAAGCTATTAGCACCACCGACAGTACTAACACTACTATATAGAATCGTTTTAAGTTCATATACTGTATTGCAAAATGGCAATTTACTTCTTGTAAATCAAGTTTATAATCTGATAGTTAGTTAATTCAGATAAAAAGAACACTGCTGTGCAATAAAATACCGAATTGCAACGAAAATACTAATATACTACCAATAGTGAGTACACCATTGGTGTGAAAATTTCACACACCATTTACTTCAGGTACCTACATCCGCAAAAGGCGATTCTGAATAGCTTCACCACCTCGTCAAGGCAACCAAATTTACGACACCCAAATTCAAAAGAACGCAGCCTACTTAGGAAATTCTGCATTTCAATTCTTACTTAACTCCACCCTCGCAAATTTAATCACATCGTCTATAAATTCATAGTAGCATTGATTCAGGTGATAGTATCCTGCCACAAAAATATCATACGCCTTATCTATTGGAGGCATATATTTTGCCCTCCTAGATAACCCATACAACGACTTTTCTATTCCTTTTATACTACGGTAATTAAATAGCCAATTGTGCTCCTTCATGTGCGGGTAATATGCCGCAAATGCAGGCGGAAACTGAGCAGCATGTTCATCTAATTGTTCGTATACACCCACCGTAAAGGACTTCAAGGCTTCTGGAGTAGCAAAATAACGTGGATCATTTGCCAAGAAATGATCATAAAGAGTGTCCATAATAGCTCCAGAATACAACCCAAAATCTTCTCTGAACAATAACTTAGCTCGCAAAGTTGCAGGATGCTTGTCCGCCACTTCATCTATTTTCCTGTGCAGCTCTATACCGCTTCTCACTCCTTTGTCATACCCATCAAGGGCTATCCTTCCTTTCACATGGTCGCCTATCATATTCCCTGTCAGTACCGCACCATCACCAAACGACAAATAGGCATGTCCTAAATAATTCATACTACGAAACTACGATTTTTTAATAATCGCCCCACGCGTAGACATCCACATAATTTTGCTAAGAATAGCAGCAATTTCAAACCGCAGTACCCTATTTTTGCTACCTATGAAGATACACAACCTTACTGCTGCTCTACTGATTTTCTCATATGCCCTTTCTGCTTGTAGCTCTGCAAGCAGGCTCAACGAAAATAATTGGTTACCACCTGCACCAGGTACAGTAATCGATTCACTTTCCGAACCAGTTAAAGATGATACATTAAATAATTTTCTGGCTACGATCAAGATAGTAGCAGATAGCAACTCCGCTCTGGGGATTTACGAAATAGAAACAGAATTCGGACCGAACTTAGCGATCAATAAATTTTCGTTGCCTAAAGGAATGACGAAAGGTGCCCCAAAACTAAAAAAGACGGAGCAAAAATATACATACATAGTAGGCTTTACACTACCTAGTGATACTACATTTTACGACTACTACCAAGTATCCTTCGACAAACAAACCACCAAAATGCAATACATCAAATCTTACTATTATGCCGAAGACACAAAATAGTAGTTATTCCTTCCTAAAGCTCACTGTCTGCTTTTTTTCACCCGCGCTTATAGTCAGGTAATATACACCTACAGGCAGTGAGTTGCTCAGTGTAAACTGCTCATTTAGTTTGCCGTTATGCAGGGCCGCTTTGTCGCTAGCTACTGTTTTGCCTGTCACATCGGTTATCAGCACCTCAGCTACACCTGTTATAGTAGCAAGCTCACCGTACAAGCTAAAGCTTCCTTTATTTGGATTGGGGTACAAAGCAATGTGAGACTTTGACCCAACCTCATTTTCATATATTGATTGAGGTACAGTAGTTGTATCTTCTGGAATGCTGGTTGTGTCAGGGTCCGCAAATCTTGCCAAAAAACCCTGAAATACCCATGCACCACCACCACCTGTCGGCAAGTACGACCCAGGAGTTGCTATATTATCTGGGCTATTAGTTTGCCCACATATATACACAGACTCGCCATAAAATCCACTTCCACGTACTTCATCGGCCCCTGTACCACCGTAGTAGGTAGCCCATTTTATTTGTCCTATATTATTAAACTTCGCTAAAAAGCCATCTTTTTCACCTCCACCATAAGTGAGCTGCCATGCCGAATCAGTGGCCACACCAGTCGTACTGCTCGTTATACCCACTATATATATGTTGGCTGAGTCATCGCTGCAAATTCTGCTCAAGTCGGTACGCTCCTCCAGCGTTCCTCCAAAATAAGTTGCCCACATCCTATATCCCAATTCCGGATGAAACTTCACCAAAAACGCATCAGTACTTCCACTTCTGGTAGTCTTAAAAGCCCCAGGGGTGCTTATATCATTGTCACTATCAGTATGCCCTAGTAGGTATATGTTGCGCAGTACATCACAGGTCACACCGCCCACCGTTTCACTACCAGTGCCTCCATAATAGGTACACCAAGCAAAAGTGCCATCATCAGTGAATTTCACAAGTGCGGCGTCGGAGCTGCCTCCAAAGGAAGTTTGATGTGCAAATCCGGAAGCTATTCCAGTAGTACTTACCGTCCATCCCGTCAAGTAAGCTACATAGCCATCTGTACAAGCGGTGCCTCCAAACTCATTACCAGGACCACCATAATAAGTTCCCCAATTACGTACCCCAGTTGTATCATATTGTATCAGGTACCAATCAAAACCTCCTGATTTTGTGGGTCTGTATCCCGTGGTGGTTGCTATATTATTACCTTCATTGGTATCCCCAGCCATATACACATGACCAGACCTATCGCAAGAAACCGACCAAGGATAGTTGACTCCTGTACCTCCTGCATAGGTACCCCAAACTCTACTACCATCAGGCGAAAATTTCACTAAAAAACCATCGTAAGTACCACCACCATACATAGCTTGTTGAGCTCCTACAGTAGCAATACCAGCATTACTTCCAGACACGCCGCACATATACACCATACCATTTCTGTCACATGCCACACCCGTTGACCAGTCCGACGCTGACCCACCATAATACGTTGCCCATTGACGTACCCCTGTAGTGTCAAATTTTATCAAAAAACCATCTGTTTCTCCACCAAATACCACTTGATGAGCACCTGTAGTAGCCACACTGCCCGAAGTACCCGACCATGTAAGACCACATGCATATAAGCTTGCAGAGTCAAATGCTGCCACAGTATAAAGTGGACTAGTACTCTCCACTGGTCCATAATAGGTACCCCAAATCAACTCTGGGTCTATTAACACAGATTTTTTTACACCGCCTAAGTCATAGCTCAGCTCACTACCATCGAGCTTGTATTTTGAAGGTAGTATTTTCCCATTGGCATCATAACACACCGGAGCCTTTTCTGTAAGTGTTCCCATGGGTGTTGAAGCTATAATATTGCCAGCTGCATCTACTGTTAGTTTAGTTTGTCCGCTGTATGCCATTTTCACAAGCCCAGCATTGCCTTTACTACCCACCACAAATTCATGCTCCAGCTTCACACCATCAGTATAAATAACCCAATCGATATCTGGGTAAACATTTTTGTAAGTGATTTTTTTATACGAATGTGCCCTAACTCCATCTGCCGGGCATCCAGGCAAGTAATAATTTTCGTAATACGATTCTTGCACGCTGGTCACAGCAGGCGCATTGATGTTAGCGCCCACCATGTTCACATCCAGTCGGTAGGTAGTTATTGTCGCTGAATAGGGCATTTCATACCTATCCTCGTCCATATTATTTCGCTTTGCTGGGGCAACATAGGTTCCAGGTTGGTTCATATTATCCACATCAGTTTTGGTAAACTGATAGTGTATTTCACCTGCACCTATGAATACATTCACACCCCCACCTCCATGCAACACAAAATCAATATCATTCCTTGGGGCGCCATACTGATCCTTTATTTGACCTTTATTCTCTACAAAAACCAGTGTATTTGTGGTATTTACCTTCGCTGCTTTTGCAACTGCTAAAGAACAAAATCCAGAAACAAACAACAGAACTAATGAAACTGACCTCATGTAAACAATGAAATGAAATGATTAAAAAAATTAAACATATGGTCTAGAATTACTAATTCTAAAACACAAAAACAATAACTAAAATACCAAGTTAGGCAAAAACAACCTTTCTACCAAAACAAAACGTTAATAAAACACCTAATATTATTACAGTGTTTTGCTACCCAACAAATAGTTGCAAACCAATACAAGACTTCACTTTTCGTAATCTACTCATAATCAACTACTAACAACAGTAGCAAATTATTTCACAATTTGTCGTCAGCGATTTGTCTATAAACCCAATAAGAAAATAATATCCTAAAAAATAAAATCAACATGTACTTACCAAGTCTACTAGTGCAAATAAATAAAGGCTATCACAACTAGGATAGCCCTTATTTTCATGCAATCGTCATTAATCTATGATTATCTTATCAGTGTTACATCACCTTTCACTTCCATTGTTTTACCACCGCAGTCATATCTTAAATAGTAGAAGTACACTCCCATATCCTGATTTACACCATTATAAGTACCATCCCACTTCGGATTAGAGTTCACACTCTCAAAAACTGTTTGTCCCCAGCGATTATTAACCCTAAACATCTGGAATCTTTTGTAACCCATAAACAACGGACGGAAATAATCATTATTATCATCTCCGTTTGGCGTAAACGCATTGGGGAAAGTAACAGTGCAACACTCCTCTGGTTTTATTTGCTGAGAGTAGCTAGCCTTACACCCAAATGGTGTTGTTACTGTCAGCGTTATCATGCTGCGCAACTCCTCTACTCTGCCCCAGATCTCCGGGCGGTTGTCATTCACAAACGAATGCTCCGGTTCCCATTGGTAATTGTAGCCGTAGTTTTGAACGTATGCACTAAAGAACACACTATCCTCTATACATAACGGACGGTTGGGTAATGGTAACACCTTAAATCTTGGATCTGGTAATGAATGTACTCTCACCGTATCTCCAGTTGGCAATGCACGACAACCTTCAGCTGTTACCCCTTGCAATGTAATGATATGTATGCCAGTATCGTTCCAGCTTATCACAAATGGTCCACCAGTATGCGAATTACTTGAAACAATGTCTAATACTGGGTTACCCAATATGGGCAACCCATCTACCAACCACAAAAACTTATCAGCGTTCGCGGTACGGTCACTCAGCGCAAGAGTTATAGTATCACCCAAACATACATTCGGGTTGATATATGCATTTGCACCTGGTGCAGGATTAACAGTTATTATCGTAGATGTTATGCAAGTAGGGGGCATCGTATAGCTAATTAGCGCAGTCCCCGACAGATGACCTGAAACCACACCCAATGCATTAACCGTTGCAATATCAGCATTGCCACTGGTCCATACACCGCCAATGGATGTATTTAGAAGCACCGTAGAGTCGAATTGACATAGACGTTTCGGACCAGTAATTGGGTCGGGTGCAGGATTTACCAATACAGCAACTGTTGCTAGTGCTGTACAACCGTTCAATGTCACGTCAACAGTATAAGTTCCAGTAGCTGTAGTTTGTGCATTTGCTATCCTCGGATTCATGTTTACCGAGCTAAATACATTAGGACCTGTCCAAGAATAAGACGTAGCACCGTTTGTTGAATATGCTGTTAGGAAAAGCGTATCCCCTGCACATATCGGCGAATTGCTTATCGCACTTGGTACAGGTAGTGGTTTTACTGCTATTACTATACTTGTATCTGTATAACAGTTGTTTTTAGATATTGTTACAGTATAAGTGCCAGCATTGTCCAGTGTTGCAGGTGCTATTACCGGTGTAGCAATGCTAGATGTATAACCTGAGGGGCCATTCCATAACCATGTAACACCTGTTACAGTACTGCTACCGTAACACAAGATCGCATCTCCTACACACACATTACTACTGAACGTAGAAACCGACAAATCAGGAGGAAGAGGATCTGATAAAACTACCGGACCTACGCTGTTGTATGGACATAGTGAATATATGATGGAAATATCGCTGTAAACAGCCGCTGAGAGACCTGAAAGAATAATCTGTCCTGAAGAACTAGCAGTAACAACAGCTGTCTGAGGCACTCCATTCAACTTGTAACTTATGGTATAGGTAGAATCAGGTATTATAGAACCAGTCAGTGTAATGGAGCCTTCGTTGCCCAAACAAGTTGAAGGATTCGTAAAAGAAGCTACTGTTATTGTTTTCGGGGCAGGATTTGGCACCAAAACAATACTCGTATCCGTACAGCCTAATGTATCCATTACCATCACACTATAAGTACCAGCCACCAAGCCAGTGGCCGTAGATGTTGTTTGCACTGGAGTGGTAGTCCATAGATAAGTATAGGGTCCAGTACCTGTCAAAGGTGTTACTGTAGCAGAGCCATTACTATAACCATTGCAAGAGGGTGAATCTACCGTCACGGTAGTAACTACATGCGATATGATAGACACATTAAACACATGAGTCATCGTACAGCCAGAAGTGTTGGTAACTGTTACAGTATATGCTGTGGTAACAGTAGGCGTCGCAATAGGTGAAGCACAGGTGGTGCAGCTCAACCCTGCTGCAGGTGCCCAACTGTAGGTAAGTGGCAATGCAATATCGGTAGCATTGGGGTTAAGTACTACACCGGTACCCACACATACTGATGTATCATTACTAGGGTTAAGAGCCATATGTGCAGGTATCACCCGTGTATACAACGTGTCCGTACATCCAAAGCCAGGATAAGGTGTTAGTATCACAGCCAAGGTAATAGGTCCGGGAGGTGTGGCTATCGTTATATTCTGAGTAGAGCCATAAAGAATGGAAAAGGTTGACGAATCGTACCATCTGTATGTTTGAAAACCTGGAGGTGCACTCAACGAGGGTGGCGTAAGGGTATCGCATGAAGTGGTCATAATCTGAAACAAACCGCATTGCAAATCTATATAAGCGTATCCGTAGTGACCACCTAATGCACAATCAGCTGTTGTAAACTCAATAGCTACTGTTGTACCTCCCATACCTGAAAGGTCCAACGCACCAGTTGACCACGGAAGATATCTTACTGAACCGACCGAAATAAACCCTGGCATAGATGCAGTAGCCACATAGTTATAATTTGCACATGGAACAGGAGCAAGCGTTGCTGAATCAAATGCCCTTACAACAAACCGAGGTTGTTGTGCAGCACTGTGAGATGGGTCTTGCAACACAGTCGCATACCTATAAATCATACTGAAATTAGAAAATCCAGCCGGTACATTCACATAATAGGTCGCTCTATCTATTTGACGACCGGTACTATTGTTCCCAAGGCGAAATGAATAGCTACCACTTCCCGGAGCTAAAATGGGGAATCCGCCGATCGGGTCTGTAGCTCCGCCCGCACAGCCAATCAACCCTGTTGCACTAGTTATCGTATGCCTGCATGGTATTGCAGGGCCCGTAGTAACGCCAGTAGTTAAAGACGCCAAAGATGTGAATAAGCCAGTGCCCAATCTCCAGTTAGTTAAGTTACCAAACTCAAAATCAATATTAGGAGGACATGTAGTCTGCGCGTCTGTTCTCACACACATTGCACTTAATAAAAGAATCAAACCGAGTATTCGTACTATTCTCATGGTAGCATTTTCATTTATTGCATTGTAGTAAAGTGTATTACAATTTCAATGCATGTTGGATCAATATTTTTCAGACAGCAATTTTACTAAAATGTTCTGATTTTTTCTAACATTTCCCAACATGTGGGCGCAAATATAAATTTAAGGTAAGGAAAAGTTAACAATAACTAAACTAACAGTGTGCCTTTATTTAATCTTTAAACATTTTAACATAAAACAATATATAACTATATATCTCAGGTACATCACCTACTGTGCGAGCGTTTACGATTATTATATTAAAATTTTCTGCTTTCACAATACAACAGGCTATAAAAGATAAAATGTAATTCCACAATTTGCAAAGAACAATGGAGGTGCTTTGATTCTACCTAAACCAACCAACGCACCTACTCCTTTTCTGTAATCGTTGATTTTACTATCGAACAAACCACCAGTAGCGCTTGATTCAACGTTTTTAGGACCACCTCTATTTATACTACATTTTAAGAAACACATTAAATCAAAACAACACACAACCCCAGTATCTTACCAAAACCATTGTCCTAACTTCACCATCCGTCATTTATTAGAAAAAGGCTTCTTGACTAAATACACACCTAGATATCTTGTTCGGTTACCTCTATTTTGCTCCAGTCGTTTTCACTAATATGTGCGTCTGATGTAACCCTAATTTCCAAAAAATAAAACTTCCATTTTATAGCTGTGTTTGCTTCTTCAGGAGTCCGTAAAATTGTCAGAGGCATCGATGTGATGCCTCTAACAAAACCAGTTTCGTAAACTTATCTTACCAACGTTACATCACCTTTCACTTCTAGTGTTTTGCCACCGCAGTCATATCTCAGATAGTAGTAGTACACTCCCATATCCTGATTTACACCATTGTAGGTCCCATCCCACTTCGGATTAGAGTTCGCACTCTCAAACACCGTCTGTCCCCAACGATTCGTAACCCTGAAAATTTGGAATCTCTTGTAACCCGTGAATATTGGACGGAAACAATCATTCTTATCATCTCCATTGGGCGTAAACGCATTCGGGAAACTTACCGTGCAGCACTCCTCTGGTTTTACCTGCTGCGCGTAGCTCGCTTTACAGCCAAATGGTGTTGTTACTGTCAGCGTTATCATACTCCGCAACTCCTCTACTCTACCCCA
>CAMDNC010000040.1 GCA_945902755.1 Flavipsychrobacter stenotrophus | reverse complement strand
ACCTTCAGCAATGGTACAATAGCTTGCAACTGTTGGTATATAGCTAATATCTCAGGGCGGTTGTTGCTTACTCCAGCCTTGATGGTAGATGGAAAAGCAGCCAGGCTATTAGTAGCAGAGGTAAGTTCGTCATTGATTACTGTTGCCATAGCTTTACCATTTTGGTCTTTAGTACCGATAGCCAACAAGTAGTCGTTGAATCCCATACCATCAGTGCTATTACTGTAACCCTTCCCGTTGTAGAAGTTCTTAACCGCATTCAGAGCAGCAACAGCCAGTTCTTTAGATAGGGTCGGGGTATAGTAAGCTTCGGTAAGTGAGGGTGCGGCTACACCAGTCATTGCCCCCACTGGCAACCCAATTTTGCCAGAACGCAAAAAACGCTCATAGTATAGTACAAATGCATTGGTGGTAAGTGATATACTGCTTCCAGCATCGGTGCCAGTACTGGCTATATAAGTACTGCGGTAAGTATTCCATGCACTTTTTACGTCACTAACTTTCGATAGCATTTTATCAGCTAATGCTTGCAGGTATTGTTTTCGGGCAGTGGCTTGTGCATCGGTAGTATAGAAGCCTATTACTGCGGCATTAGTACTAGCGATGCCGCTGAGTAAATATTCGACAGCAGGAAACCCCTGTGCATCCTTATTGCCAAACTGCTCAAGGTCGTAACTACCAGAAGTAATGTTGGCGTCTAACTTTGATACGGTTACCGGGAATGTATTAATATAATTTCTTAGTGATAGGTTCGCTTCTGGGCCAAATTCAAGCAAGTCTACTGATTGCCAAGTAATGTAAGCGGTTTGCCAAGCAGTACGTGCTGCAGCAAGTTTCGAGGAGTCTGGTGCTGTAGCAAATTCATCAATTTTCGACTTCAGTTCCGTTAGTTTTTGCGTCATATCGCTGTATGCCGGCATAATATAATTATCGGCATAGTTTGTTAGCAACGCGCCTCTATCAAAACTATTATTGTTGTTACTATCTGGGTTGTTGTCCTTCTTTTTACAACCTACAGTAGTAATAAATAAGGCTACAGGTATCAGTAGCATCACTTTCCAATTCATCTTCGCCATTTTTTTAGGCATTTTCACCGTTCTATCAAACAAAATTAGATTCTTTATTTCAAATGTATAGCGACTAATCGTTTTTAGTCGCTACACGGTACTTGTTAAATTGTTGAAGGCCCCATAATTATTAGTGATTAACTATTGCTTCGCTACTGATACTAAATGTAGTAGCAATTTGGTTACGAACATTATCAATATCTGCATTTGTCAATGACCAGAAGCCATTAGGTTTGTCCATTAATATTGATAGTAATTCGTTTGACTTTGCTCTATTGATTTTAGGGTTAAAAGCATAGCGAAGTGAGTATACAAAACCTACACCTTCAGACAGTGCATGCATTCTTGCCGCATCGGTAGTTGCTGTTTTGGTTTTATTGAGGTAGCTGATAGCTATGGTCGCTATTGCTTTTTCTAGAGAAGTGCGTATTGACGCTATTTCAGCATCACGTACATTAACATCGTTGTTGACGATAGCGGCACGACCCTTAATAAAAGACATGTAAATTGCCGTTGGGTCACCTAGATTACCATTTACTTGCCTTACGTAGGTACCTAGGAAAGTTTCCAGCCATTTTGTATTATCAGCGGGGTCCTGTTTCGGGAAATATTCGTTAGAAGTTAGATATCCATATGCTTCATCCCAATGATGTTCTAGTTGGGTATAGTTCTTACCGCTCACTATTGTACTATTATCCGCAGCCATTTTTTCAGTACCCAAATAAATATTGCTGATCTGGTCTAATTGCATGGCACCAATTAGTCCTTTTTGTATGAATTGAGCATATTCAAAACCTTTACCATTTACCAAATAAGTACCTAGTTTGCCCGGAACGCCCTGTGTTGCTGTTTGAGCAGCGAAAGCGCTGACGGCAGCCACTGAATCGAAGTAACCTCTAAATGTGTTGCGCTCAAAGTCGGCTTCTGCGGCACTAAATGATTGAGCAGTTTTTGAAACTATTGTTTTGTCGGTAGCACTGTTCAGATCAGCAGACGAGAACTGATTTCCTGTATTTTCAAACATACCTTTTAATTTGGAAGAACTTAGCGGTGCAGTAGCAAAAGACTTGACGTATGCGTCTATTTCTTTCAGCATGTTGATACGGGTTGTTTGTCCTGAGAAATCAACTGAAGTTGCACTATCTGGCCCTTTAAAGGTTGTAAAATAATTGGTGGTCGTAGTAAGCGAAGTATAGGGCACTTTTACAGTTGCAATATCTGGTGAGCTTGTTCTGTCTTTAATGCAAGCACCCATGAGGACTGTAGTTGTGGCGAGGGTTAGTATGATTTTTTTATACATGTTGGTAGATTTGTTTTTCATTGCACAAATGTACCGTCAACTATTTTTTTTAGTTTTCAAAAACGGGAAAACTTAGTTTCATAATTTGGAAAACGAAACGGATGCTTTTGAGGGCATCCGTATAGGTAAGTGTTATTTTGGTATTTCTGTTTTTGCTGGTGCTGATTTTCGTTTTTTCCAGCTAATGTTTTTGCTAAACGTGATTTCGGTTCTGAAGTTCACTGTAAATATTAAATTGTTAGTAAAAATCTCGCTTGGGTAATTTTCTTGCAAACCAATGTTGTATCCTAAGCCGATAGGGGTAATATTTGCTGCATATCCCTTCCCAAAATGAATTCCAAATCCACCTACTGCTGAAATGCCTAACATTTTGTTTTTTACATCATAAGACGACGGAGTAGCAGAAATAGTTTCAGTTGTTATAATATAGCTTGCTTGTGTTTGTGCAAACCAGAAGAAGTGTTGACTATTGCTAAAATAGGAACTGTATCTGGCAAAAGCGCCAATTTGATCCCATTTTAAATGTGATTGAACTTTAGAAGAACCCCCTATGACTCCCGCTGTCCAATGTTTATCAAACTGGTAACCTAATCCCAAATTTCCCATTCTGTAACTTCCGTTACTCTCATATACACCTGTACCCATTACAAATACACTATTGGGTACCTGGGCATACATTGTTCCTACACATATAACAGTTATTGCTGCTGATAATAATATATTTTTCATATAGTTTGATTTGTGTGGCTAAAGTATAAACACATGACTGTATGATATGTTAAAATGTGTGTATTTTATATGCCATTCTATGTTAAAATTGCTCCTTCAAATAGTTTGATATGATATTATGCTGTTATATCAATGCACATATTATATCAATTAGTTGCTTTGCAATGGGTGCGTAAAATGGAAAAATAGCAGGAAATTCAAAGCACAGTAACGCAAAGACAATGTGTTTTATGAAATAATACTAGTGTATGTTTTGCAGTATAGGGGTTATTGCGCGAGATTTTATGAGCTTCAATAGTATTTTGTAATCGTTTCTGCAACCTGTAGGTCACACTTTCGCCTTTTTGGGTACTTATTTGCAGATAATTATACGGTAACAAAAATCTTATAGTAGTATTGTAAGTCGTTTTTTATATTTTAACCCAATAAATTAGAATAAAGGTCTAAAAATGGAGCGGTTTACAGGTCTTATTGGAATAGTGTTGATATTGGGTATCGCATTTTTATTCTCCAACAACAAAAAGAAAATCAATTTACGATTAGTGCTTAGTGGGTTGTTCCTACAGGTAAGTATTGCTGTTTTGGTACTAAAAGTACCTGTTGTAAATACATTTTTCCAGAGTTTAGGAAAGGGCATGCAAAAACTAGAGTCCTTTGCCAGGGAAGGTGCTGCATTTGTGTATAATGGCATCGGTACCTACGATCATACTGGTAAAGTTGTAAACTATGGTACTACTCCCGCCTTTGTATTTGCATTCAATATTACAGCTACTATTATATTAGTATGTATCATTGTAGCCATTTTGTATCATTTGCGTATCATGCAAACTATTGTAGCGGTTGTGGCAAGGGCAATGAACTTTGTAATGAGGGTAAGTGGCGCAGAGGCGCTGAGTAATGTGGCTAGTGCATTTGTAGGTCAGGTAGAAGCTCAGGTAATGATAAGGGCCTATTTGCCAACAATGACCAAAAGTGAGTTATTGGCGTCAATGAGTGGAAGTTTAGCCTGCATAGCTGGTGGTATACTGATTGTTTATGCAAATATGGGTGCTCGTGCCGATTATCTTATAGCTGCTAGTCTTATGGCTGCGCCTGGGGCATTGGTTATATCTAAGATTGTATTTCCAGAAACGGAAGTTTCCCCTACTATGGGTAAGGTGAAAATGGAAGTGAAAAGTAATTACACCAATCTCATAGATGCAATAACCCATGGAGCTGCAGATGGATTTAAAATATCAATGAATGTCATTGCAATGCTTATAGGTTTTATTGCATTGATAGCCATGCTCAACTGGATGCTAGGGCACGTTTATACTGGCCTTTCGCTGGATGTTATTTTCAGCAAACTTTTCTACCCTTTTGCATGGGCTATGGGTGTGCCGTCTGAAGATATTACAAATGCTGCTACGTTGCTGGGGCAAAAGTTAACTGTAAACGAATTTGTGGCTTTCAAAAATCTTACCTCTCACAATGTAGCTGTGGTTTCTCCAAGAGGGTTAACTATTATTACAATTGCAATTTGTGGTTTTGCTAATTTTTCTAGTGTGGGTATGCAAATAGGTGGAATTGGTGCATTGGCACCAGAGCGTCGCACCGACCTTGCTAAACTAGCAATGAAAGCACTATTGTGTGGTACTTTGGCATCTTACCTGTCTGCTACTATAGCTGGTATTTTAGTTTAAAGTATTTGTTATAGTTGTAACAAACCAGCTTTGTGCATGGTATTCATTGGTTTATTGTCCCAGAATAATTCGAAATCTTCAAGGCCAGCAGCTTCGTAATTGTCTTTCACATCTTGCAGTGTCATTTGTTTTGGGGTGTTTACACTGAGCCTCGGTAAAATAGATGCGAGCCAGTTGCCTTGTTTTCGTTCTAGCTTTATGGTATGTGTCAGCTGACGCATGTTTATTGTAATACTGCACATTTCATATTGCTCACCTTTGTGCGACTTGATGAAATCTTCTGCCATAAGGTTTGTACCCAGCCATACTATTTTCGTTGTTAATTTATTAGCTACATACTCCTGTTCGTTCAGTATCTGTGATATATAGCTTGGATTGACGCTGGTTTTGGGCACTTTAAAGTCAAACCATTTGCTTAAAGGATAATCGAGGCAGGTATGGTGCATAAAGTTGAGCAAAGATTTTTTGAGCCCCATAGAAAATAGTTCATGGTCGGCACCTGTAGGGTCGGTGTGTACTATGTCGTTATTGGCAAATGTACCTATGGTGTTATTTTCTATCTTCACTTTATATGTAGCAGGATCCATTCCTACTGGGCTATGAGCAGTCATAGCAAATTGATGCCAGAAAGCAGATTGCAAAATGCCAGCTGCAAACATTTGTCTGACCATTTCTAGTGAGTCGATAGTTTCTTGGGCAGTTTGTGTGGGGAAGCCATACATTAAGTAGGCGTGTACCATGATACCTGCTTCTGTAAAGTTTCTATTTACTTTTGCTACCTGAGCTACAGTTATCCCTTTTTGAATAAGCTGTAGTAACCTGTCTGAAGCTACCTCTAGTCCCCCTGATACTGCAATGCAACCAGAAGCGCGTAGCAATAGACACAGATCTCGAGTGAAACTTTTCTCAAATCTGATATTCGTCCACCAGTTAATGGTTATTTTTCGTTTTATTATTTCTATGGCAACGGCGCGCATCAACGCTGGAGGGGCAGCCTCATCTACAAAATGAAACCCTGTCTGACCGGTTTGTGCAATCATTTCTTCTATTCTATCACAAATAATCGCAGCTGTTAATGGTTCATATCTTTTTATATAGTCTAGCGACGTGTCGCAGAAAGTACATTTTCCCCAGTAGCAACCATGTGCCATAGTAAGTTTGTTCCATCGGCCGTCACTCCAAAGGCTATGCATGGGGTTGGTTACCTCAATAGCAGAAATATACTCGTCAAGGCGTAGACCAGTGTAGTCGGGAGTGCCAACTTGTCCCTGCTTATAGTCTATACAGTTTGCATTATTTATGTATACTACATTGCCATCTACCAATAAGTAGGTTCTCTTCAATGAAGTCTGTTCTATTTCGTTGTCTACATATCGAATAAGTGCCTCTACAGGCGCTTCTCCATCATCGAGTGTAATAAAATCAAGAAATGCAAATACTCTTGGGTCGGAGAGCGCTCGCAATTCTGTGTTGGCAAATCCACCACCCATTGCAATTTTAATGGTAGGAAAGTGAGATTTTATCCATTGCCCGCATCGCATAGCTGCATACAAATTGCCCGGAAATGGAACTGATACTGCTACTATTTTTGGGTTAAATTCTCTTAGTTTCTTATCTAATATTCTGAAAAGAATTTTATCTATATAGGTTGGCGCAGCATTTAGTTCATTGTAAAGTTCATCGAAAGTATTTGCGCTTCTTCCTAGGCGCTCGGCATATCTGCTAAATCCAAAATGATGGTCTACACAGTTTTTAATCAAATCTGAAAGGTCCTCTAGATACAATGTAGCCAAGTGTTTGGCTTTGTCTTGAAGACCCATAGCGCCGAATGCCCATTTAAGTTCATCAGTTTGATTAAATCTCGACGCCTCTGGCAGATAGGTTCGTTGGGCAATGAGGTGTGCTAATGTTGGGTTTTTGCCCTGCAAAAAACTAATGATGGGATTGATAGTGTTAATATAGTCTTCGCTCAGCGACACAATTCTTTGTGTATTGATGTCTAGTGCAGGTTTGTAAAGTTTTATATGTTCAAACAAATCTTTTAAACCAATTTCTGAAAACAAGTCTAGCGTAACATCTATTCCAAGATCTGCCTGACAGCTCTCAATCGATTTTGTGTTTAAAAAACCTTTCAAATAAGCCGTAGCCGGGTAGGGGGTGTTAAGCTGAGTAAATGGAGGAGTAATGAAAAATATAGTGGTGCCCAAGTATTGTTTTTTAGCAAATGTACCTTAATATGATGATTTTGAATGTGAACTATCGATAAACAAGAGTTACAAAAGCAGGAAAACTTAGAATTTCGAAATTTTGCAGATTTGGTAATTTTTTCTATAAATTTTTGTTAAAATTTGGTTGGTTTGAACGTTAGACTCGGTGAAAATCTAAAGAGAGTGTTGTTTTTAGCAAAATTATAATTGTTTTTGTTAGAAGGAAATCAACGCGCTAGGTATTGATATTAATTGCATGAATATTATTCGTAGTTGGTAGACAATAAAAACATGAGAGTTATGTTGTTATAAAAAAAATATGTTTGATATATTTTGATAGTTTTTGTTATGTTACAGAGGTGAATGAAAAAAAAATCGTAATTTAGCCCCAAATACTTTTAATTTAAGTATTGAAAATTCAAGATGACATTGAAATAAGTACGGTTTAATGTTGAATACATATTTAGGCAAAAACTATTTATCATGACAAAGAAGCTATTCATTGCTAAAATCACCCAATTGTCAATCTTTTTGGTGACTACAATTTCGCCTTTTGTTTTGTCTGCTCAAATTATCACAACAATAGTAGGTGACGGAAGATCTGTTTATGGTGGAGATGGAGGTTTTGCTTCGAAAGCTTCACTTTCCACACCGTTTGGTATGGCTATAGATAAGTATGGAAATATTTATTTATGTGATGGGCTAGGGAACAAAATAAGAAAAGTTAATACTAGTGGCTACATAAGCACAATAGCTGGTTGGGGTTCTGCCGGGATGTCTGGAGATGGTGGGCCTGCAACAGCGGCTAAACTAAATTTCCCTTCTGGAATAGTAATAGATAAGAGTGGTAGTTTGATTTTTTCAGACAGCTATAATCATCGAATAAGGAAAATAGATAGTGCTGGCATAATATCTACAATAGCTGGGACAGGTGTTTCTGGTTACACATCTGATGATACTCTTGCTATTCATTCTAGGTTGAATATTCCCAGTGGTCTGGCATTAGATGATGAAGGAAATTTATACATTGCAGATAGAATGAACCATAGAATCAGAAAAATTAATACTTCTGGATATATAACAACTGTCGCGGGTGATGGAGTACCTAGGATACAGGGAGACGGCAAATCAGCTACACTAGCATCCATTAATAGGCCAAACGATGTTAAAATGTCTCCAGATGGTGCGTTGATTATTGCGGACACTTATGGTAACGCAATAAGAAAGATTAAAGAAGATGGTATCATTTTTAGTATTGCAGGTACTGGAGATGGATTTTCAGGTTTTGGTGGAGATGAGGGTGTTATTGGTCAGTCAAGGTTAGCTGGTCCCTTTGCTTTAGCTATTGATAAAACTGGAAATATTTATGTAGCAGATCGAAATAATAATAGGATAAGGAGGATAGATGTAACGGGTGCTATCAAAACTGTAGTTGGTAATGGTGCTGGTACTTCTAATGGTGATGGAAATTTAGCGGTCGAAGCAAGTATTTCCGCTCCTGGGAGTTTAGCTTTAGATGATGCTGGTAATTTATATATAGGTGAAAGCAATAAGGTAAGGTATTTGTATTTAAAAGATTACAAGAATGAGGCTAAAATTACTTTTATGCCTAATCCTTGTTTCAAATCAACTACCGTTTTTCTTCCGTCCATGTATGGAGAAATGGTAACAATATCTATTTACAACAACCAAGGTCAATTAGTTAGCACCACAGAGGGGCCTACAAATAGAAATATTACCTTAGAATTTACATCATCAGGTGTATATCGTGTAGTAGCTATTTCGAAACACGGAAAATGGAGTGGAACAGTAGTGGTGATGCAGTAGTTGGTATTATCGTAAAATATCTAAATTTTTCTATTCGGCTGGAGCTTGTGCTACAGCCTTTTTTTTACACCAATCTTTAGATATCGAAATTATAGGCACGTTGTATTTCGATTGCTGATTTGGCAATTGGTATAGAAAAATGAAGTAGTCTATAAAATAGATCGCGCTAAAATTGCTTGTCAGCAGTAAGTTTATGAATAAGAAATCGACATTATCTGCTACTTTTGCAAATCATAAAACATTGTAATGAATATTGATCAATTGAAAGAAATGGCCACTCAGGTGCGCCGAGATATAGTACGCATGGTTCACAGAGTGCAAAGTGGTCATCCTGGTGGGTCTTTGGGTTGCACAGACTATCTTACAGCTCTATACTTTAGTGTTATGGATAGGAAAGAAGGTTTTGATATGGATGGTACAGGAGAAGATATATTCTTCCTCTCTAACGGTCATATTTCTCCTGTTTTTTATAGTGTATTAGCTCGTTCTGGTTATTTTCCAGTAAGCGAATTAGCTACTTTTAGGCACATAAACTCAAGGTTACAAGGTCATCCTGCCACACACGAGCATCTCCCTGGTGTACGTATAGCGAGTGGCTCTTTAGGTCAGGGTTTAAGTGTAGCTGCTGGTGCTGCACTAGCCAAAAAAATGAATAATGACATTCATTTAGTCTATTCGTTACACGGTGATGGAGAGCTTCAAGAAGGTCAGAATTGGGAAGCAATCATGTTTGCAGCTCACCATAAAATAGATAATCTAATAGCTACCATTGACTATAACGGACAACAAATAGATGGACCTACTGACGTAGTGATGAATCTTGGTTCTTTGCGGAGTAAGTTTGAGGCATTTGGTTGGCATGTGCTTGAAATGAATGGAAATGAAATGGAGCAGGTATTAATTGGTATGCAACAAGCTAAAGAAGCCACTGGAAAAGGTAAGCCTGTGTGTATAATAATGCACACTGCCATGGGTAAAGGTGTTAGCTTTATGGAAGGCACTCACGAATGGCACGGTATTGCTCCTAATGACCAACAATTGGAAGCAGCTCTTGCTGAATTACCTGTTACTGATTACGGAGACTATTAATACTCTATTAATGGTTTTTAAGTATATTTGTTCTGTGTGTTTTCATTTTCCCTATTCACATTACTTTTTTAAAAGCAAATGATTATGAGAATTAATGTTGTTTGCAGTGTTGTGTTGGTTTGTGCTTTATTGTCATTGCTTTCATCCTGTAAAAAAAATACAGACAACAATAGTCCTAATGCAAGGATAATAGGCAAGTGGGAGAAAACTGGGTTTGCCACTGATGATAATTCTAATGGTATTATCGATCAGTGGGAAAAAAATCCTGCAAGTACTATCATTACAAACATCTTAGAATTCAAAAAAGACAGCACCGGTTCAGAATATACCACACAATCACCTGATTTGGGTTTTGTGTGGTATTTCAGTGGTGATATTTCTTTAAATACCGTGTACAACACCGGCGACACCTTTAAATATAAGGTCTTATTGTTGTCGGGTAGTGAATTGCAAATATCTACCAATAGCAAATTAGGTTTATCTGCATATTATTATAAGAAAAACTAAGGAGTATCTGTTTTCTTTATTTGCTGTTTTACTTTCCAAAAACTCATTACTTTTGGCGTCTGTAAATTATAGTAGTTTAGTAAAGTATAGTACACTATGATTTACATTATTTCATAAAAATTTTAAATTATAACACAATGGCTAAAATCAAAGTGCTCAATCCAGTAGTAGAGCTGGACGGTGATGAAATGACCCGTATCATATGGAAATATATCAAAGAAAAACTGATTCTCCCATATCTAGATATTGATATTAAATATTATGATCTTGGTGTTGAGTATCGTGATGAAACAAACGATCAGGTTACCATAGACGCAGCAAATGCAATCAAACAATATGGTGTTGGTATAAAATGTGCAACGATAACCCCTGATGAAGCTCGAGTATCTGAGTTTGAGTTAAAGCAAATGTGGAAAAGCCCCAATGGCACTATCCGCAATATACTGGATGGTACTGTATTCAGAGAGCCAATAGTAATGAGTAATATACCAAGATTAGTTCCAAACTGGACAGCACCAATTTGTATTGGTCGTCATGCATTTGGCGATCAGTATAGAGCTACAGATTTCGTAGTAAAAGGAAAAGGAAAACTTACTGTAAAGTTTGAAGGTGAAGACGGCACTACTATCGAACATGAAGTATATAACTTCAAAGGTGATGGTGTAGCATTGGCAATGTACAATACCGACGAGTCAATAATGGGATTCGCTAGAGCATGTTTCAACTTAGCATTGCAGAAAAAATGGCCTTTATACCTTTCTACCAAAAATACAATCCTTAAGAAGTATGATGGTAGATTCAAAGATATTTTTGAAGAGATTTACCAAAATGAGTTTAAGGCTGCCTTTGAAAGCGAAAACCTTACTTATGAGCACAGACTGATCGATGATATGGTAGCAAGTGCTCTTAAATGGCATGGTAATTTTGTATGGGCGTGCAAAAACTATGATGGCGACGTACAAAGTGATACAGTTGCTCAGGGTTTTGGTTCATTAGGTCTTATGACATCAGTGTTAGTTACACCTGATGGTAAAACCATGGAAGCAGAAGCTGCACATGGTACCGTGACGCGCCACTTCAGAGAATATCAAAAAGGTAAACCTACCTCGACAAATCCTATTGCATCTATTTTTGCTTGGACTAGGGGTTTGGCTTTCAGAGGAAAACTTGATGGTAACGATGCGCTGATAAATTTTGCTAACACTCTTGAGCAAGTGTGTGTAGAAACCGTAGAGAGTGGCAAAATGACTAAAGATTTGGCTGTGTGCATACATGGCAATAAAGTAAATCATGGTGAGCATTATATGTATACAGAAGAGTTTCTGGATGCGCTCAATACCAACTTGATGGCAAAACTAGCTTAATGGTAAATTAGGAGTAGCTCTGAGCGTTATGGTGCCATTTTACAGTGGTTAGTACATAGCTTGGTTACAAAGATTTTATCTGAGAATTTGCGTTATTTCTATTAAATTTGCACTATCTTAAAATATTAGGCTAATGGCTGTTTTAGTAAACAAAGAATCAAAAGTAATAGTACAGGGTTTTACTGGTACAGAAGGTACCTTTCATGCTACCCAGATGATAGAATACGGCACTAATGTTGTAGGCGGTGTTACTCCTGCAAAAGGGGGGACCACTCATCTTGATCGTCCAGTGTTCAACACTGTAAAAGATGCCGTTGATACTACTGGTGCAGATGTATCTATCATATTTGTACCACCTGCATTTGCTGCAGATGCAATAATGGAAGCGGCTGACGCTGGTGTGAAAGTAATAATCTGTATCACTGAAGGTATACCTGTACAGGATATGGTAAAAGCACGTGAGTTTATAAAAGGTCGCGATTGCCGCCTAATAGGCCCTAACTGTCCTGGTGTTATTACTGCAGGTGAAGCTAAAGTAGGTATTATGCCTGGTTTCGTTTTCAAACCAGGTCGTATAGGTATTGTTTCCAAGTCTGGTACTTTGACTTACGAAGCAGCTGATCAGTCAGTTAAAGCTGGAATGGGGATATCTACTGCCATAGGCATTGGTGGTGATCCAATCATTGGTACAACTACTCGCGAGGCAGTAGAATTGCTTATGAATGATCCTGAAACCGATGGTATCATCATGATAGGTGAAATAGGTGGTAATATGGAAGCTGAGGCTGCATATTGGCTTAAAGAAAACATGCGTAAACCAGTTGTAGGATTTATCGCCGGTCAAACTGCTCCTGCTGGTCGCCGTATGGGTCATGCTGGTGCAATAATTGGTGGTGCTGATGATACAGCAGCAGCTAAAATGAAAATCATGCGTGAGTGTGGTATTCATGTGGTAGACAGCCCAGCTAATATAGGCATAACAATGGCTGAAGTGCTTTCTGTAACAGCTTAAAATAATATTGTTATTTTTTTTCTAACCTCGGCTATTAGCCGAGGTTAGTTGTTTTACAGACTATAACATTTTTTTTGCAGCAATTCCTGTCAATATCTTAGTATATTCGGTAGACAAAAAACTGATTTTATGAAGTTTATAGATAATGCAAAGACGCTCTTCAGAATGTATAAACAACTAGGAGAAAAATCTATAGCCCAGTTAAGTGATGAACAACTAAACTGGCAAGCAAATGATGATACTAATAGTGTGGCCACTATAGTAAAGCATATGTGGGGTAACATGCTAAGCAGATGGACGGACTTTAGAACAACTGATGGTGAGAAACCTTGGAGAATGAGAGATGCAGAATTTGAGCACATAGCAGCATCGAGAGATGAAATTATGAAAATGTGGGAAGAAGGGTGGGGGTGCCTGTTTCAGGCGCTTGATACGCTAGTTGAAGAAGACTTAGGGCAAATAATATTTATTAGAAACGATGGGCTAACTATTATGGAAGCTGTAACCAGACAAATAGCTCATTATTCTTACCATGTAGGGCAAATTGTTTTCGCATCAAAGTTACATTCTGGCAATAATTGGGAGAGCTTATCTATACCCAGAAACAAATCTGTAGAATACAACTCTAGTAAGTTTGCTAATGACAAAGCTGTCAGAAACTTCACCGACGATATAATTGAAAAAAAAATAAAATACTCATATTAATAAAAAACACCGCAACATTTAAAAATGTTCGGTGTTTTTTATTGTCAATGTATATGGTTATTAAATCTCTAGTAAAGTCTTTACGGGGTCACTGCCAAACAGCATAAAATCAGGATTTTCAAGTAATTCTTTCACTCGAACCAAGAAACCTACAGACTCACGACCATCGATGATCCTATGGTCATAGCTAAGTGCCAAATACATCATTGGACGTATTTCTACTTTGCCATTTATAGCCATTGGGCGATCTTGAATTTTGTGCATGCCCAAAATAGCAGACTGTGGAATATTAATGATAGGAGTAGACATCAACGACCCAAATACGCCTCCATTGGTAATAGTGAAGGTGCCACCTGTCATTTCATCAGGGGTTAATTTGTTATCTCTTGCTTTTTTGGCCAGTTCTACTACTTTCTGTTCTATACCAGCCATACTCAGGCTTTCGGCATTCCTAATAATAGGTACTACAAGTCCTTTAGGAGCTGAAACGGCTATTGAAATATCGCAGTAATCGTGATAAACTAATGTTTCTCCATCAATGTAAGCATTCACAGCAGGCCATTCTTGCAAAGCTATACAGCAAGCCTTTGTGAAGAATGACATGAAACCAAGATTTACACCATGCGACTCTTTGAAAGTGTCTTTGTAAGCTTTGCGTATATCCATGATGCGTGTCATGTCTACCTCGTTAAAGGTAGTAAGCATAGCAGTACTATTTTTTGCTTCCACTAAGCGGCGAGACACCGTTTTGCGAAGGTTGCTCATTTTTTCGCGACGATCTTCTCTTGTGAAAGCAGCGTCACCACCTTTACGTCCTGGATGTGCTATTGCTTCCAGTACGTCTTGTTTCATTATTCTGCCCTTTGTACCTGTACCTTTTACTTCTGTTGGTTTCACTTGTTTGTCAGCCATTATAGCTTGGGCCACTGGTGTTGCCTTTACATCGCTGGCTGGAGCAGCAGTCGCAGCTGGTTTTGTATCAGCTGGCGCTGCTGTTGCTACAGGTGCAGCAGCTACTGGAGCTGCTGGTGCTGCAGTTTCTGGTTTTGCCGCAGTTTCATCTATGCTACATGCCAAATCACCGATGTTGAGCGTTACACCTTCTTCAGCTTTGATATGTAATATACCAGCTTGCTCTGCATTGAGTTCGAAAGTAGCTTTTTCTGATTCTAGTTCACAAAGCACCTCGTCTCTGTTTACATAAGATCCTTCTTTTTTTAGCCATTTAACTAAGGTTACCTCATTTATTGATTCACCAACTGCTGGTACTTTAATGTCTATCATTGTATATGATGTAGTTTGCTTTACTGATGGCAAATTTACCAAAATTTAGTTGAAACCACTTAACTAAATTACTGGTTTGCTTTAGCTTCTTTATTGGTAATATGTTGTACAAAAGTTCTATTAATTATCTATTCAACTTTCTTTTCAGTCTTCTGTCTCGCTCATTAAGACTCCTATCTAACTCTGCGGCTAATGGGTAGTATTCAAGTTCGAATTTTCTGGAAAAATACATGTATTTATTTTTTCTATTCTTTTTTCTCACTAAAAATTTAAGGTTGAAAAAATCACCATCAAGCCAGTATAGATAGTGTATTTGTCGCAATTGATGGTCATTTATCACTAGTGCACGACCATAAGGTTTACCCGCTTCACCAAAATTTGATTTGGTGGTATCCCATTTCCCTTTCTTTGTTTGCCACTGAGGGTAGCCATAATAAACAATTGCATCAAGTTCGCAACTATCAGCTAAGGATAAATTGGTAACAGGAGATAAGTCGCTGTACAACAAAACACCTTCGAATTGGCAATCTTTTACTTTTTGTATGTTAGTGTCAATGTAAAAATACACTTGGCAAAACTTAAAATTATCTCTAAAATCTGCAATTGTGGCATTTCTTACATACTCGGCTTCTTGTTTAAATCGCTCAAGATCAGTATATCTTTTGGCCTTTAGTAAAGCATTAGTTCTGTTTTGCTCAGATGAAAGCTGAACTAATATTACTCTGGGAAAATCAATTGACTTTGTACCCTGAGCGCTGACCTTTTGCACAAACAACGTACCTACAAAAAATAATAGCAGTCTGGTGGAATAGGATTTCAACATCAGTACAAAGTTAATTATCTTTTTAAACAGCCACGTCGTATTTTCTTGTAAATTGTTGTTTGGTGTATGTTTTTGAGTATGATTGTTGGATTGCTAACTAGCTATTAGATTAAATCCATTTTGAGTCATAAACTGCACTGGAAATAAAATTTGATTCAGATTGATGTAAATATTGCGTTACTTCGGAAGAATCTATTAATTTTATGCCACGACCTTATATAGTTACAGTGTTTAAACAAATTGTTTAACATGGTTATTATTTAATTTGTACGTGGTAGTTCGTGGGTCTCATATTTAGCTACCAACCAATAACAGAATTATAAAATGAAACAAACCAAATCGATTGTAATTACAGCAATATTTACATTGTTGGCCATGGCTACCGTAGTATACACTTCTTGCAGAAAAGATAGGTGTAAAACACTCGTTTGTCAAAATGGGGGCACGTGTAGTGATGGCTTTTGCATTTGCCCAACTGGCTATACTGGATCATACTGTCAAACTGCAAATGTGTCGTCTATTTCGCTGCGCAATGAAACATTCACCAGAGTATTCCTGTTAGTTAATGGTACTGAATTGTCGGTAGACAGTGGTGCGGTTATCACCTTTACCGGTTCTTATGGTGATACTTTGAAAGCAACAGCCAGAACTAAAGGGACCTATGGTATAAATGTAGACTTAGCTCCCATCAAAATTGGTTTTCCTATAAGGGGAGTTGAGTTTAGCAACTTGGATGTTAGTAACGAATACTTCTTTTTGATGGCTACCAACAATAATAGCACGCTTCCCTTTATATCTCAGGTGCATGTAAACTATAAGCAGCGCGACTCAACATTGGATATTACGACTGTGAATAATGACGGCAGAAAATACCACATTGGCTATTACAGAGCGTACACTGATACAAAAGTACGTTTAGAAAAAACGCCCCTTTTTTGGTCTTTCAACACTTTGAATTTACCAATGACCAAAAATCAATCTTACAATGCTATAATTAACTAAAATACTAAGTTTTTGAAATAAACAAGGGGCCTCTGGCCCCTTGTTTATTTATAGCAACGGATATTCATTTCTAGTTCAAAAACTCAGTTAAAGGACTGCTGCTTTCTGCATGCTGTTTTACGCTTGGTAGTTTAGCAATGAATGCCATTCTGCCAGCTATTACTGCCATCCTGAAAGCATTTGCTATCATTACTGGATCTCCGGCAACAGCTATTGCAGTATTTACAAGCACCGCATCAGCACCTATTTCCATAGCAGCAGCAGCATGGCTAGGAGCACCTATACCTGCATCTACTATCACGGGCACTTTACTTTGCTCTATTATTATTTGCAAAAATTCTAGTGTTTTTAGTCCCATATTACTACCAATAGGGGCACCTAGTGGCATTACAGCTGCTACACCTACTTCTTCTAGTCGCTTACATAGTACCGGGTCTGCATGTATGTAAGGCAATACCACAAAACCGTCTTTCACAAGTTGTTCGGCTGCTTTCAGGGTTTCAATAGGGTCGGGCATCAAGTATTTTGGGTCCGGGTGTATCTCTAGCTTTAGCCAGTTCGTTTGCATGGCTTCGCGAGCAAGATGTGCTGCAAAAATTGCTTCTTTTGCGTTTCGTACTCCAGAGGTATTTGGCAATAAATTAATATGGATATGATTGAGATGACGCAGAATATCATCATCATCACCATCTATAGTTACTCGTTTTAATGCCACCGTTACCAGCTCAGACTCTGAAGCCAGCAATGCTTCTTCCATCAACTGATGGTTGCCAAACTTGCCAGTGCCAGTAAAAAGGCGTGAACTAAAAGATTTACCGGCTATTATTAGTGTATCATTCATTATGTATCTATATTATATATTTTTTTAATCCAAATTATTAATCGATTGACGCAGATGAAATTATTTCAACAAACCCATTGACAACAACTTCGATCACTCCTTATGATATAACACCAGCACTGCTGGTTGTACTATTAGTCGAAGAGCGCACCACATTTTTATTTTCAATTATATTGATGAAATCTGCAGCTTTACCACTCACATCACTTGCATTGCTTATGGCACCAGATACAGCGATACCATGTATACCAGTTCCCATTAAGGATGGTACATCATGTATGATAATTCCACCTATACCTACAATAGGAGGGTGTTTGGTTTGAGTATTCATTAGATGTTTTACTATACTATCATATCCTTCCCAACCCAGCAAAGGACTTAGGTTCTGTTTAGTGGTAGTGTATCTGAATGGTCCTAACCCAATATAGTTAATAGGCAATGCAGATAACCTCACAACGTCGTCAAGGGTATTAGCAGTGCAGCCTATAATGAAATTTTCTCCAAGAAATACTCTAGCTGCTGTAGGTGTCATATCGGTACTACCAATATGCACACCATCTGCTCCGATATCGGCAGCTAATTGCACATTGTCGTTTATTATCAATGCTGCATTGTACCTTTTACATACCTCTTTTACCTTTAAAGCTTCTTGCTTGTACTGTTCGTACGTTACGTTTTTTAGCCGTAGTTGCACCCAGTTTACCCCTCCTTTGCACGCTAGCTCAGCAGTTGCCGCATTGGTAGTTATAAAGTGTAGTTTGCTGATTGGTTTCATGAAGTAAAAGATTGATGTGTGCCTAGTAATGTGCTACTACTTCCTAAAAAACGATACGCATAGGCATTTGCATTTTCGGCAGCTAGTGCTAAGTCATGCCCTAAAGCCAACTGCGCTGTTAGCGATGCAGACAACACACAACCACTGCCATGTTTGGTGCCATTGGGTAGTCGTTCATTTGCAAATGCATAGGTATGGTCTGATGTATAGAGCAAGTCGGTTACAGTTTCATTATCACTATGTCCGCCTTTTAGGTATATGTTTACTTGCTCACTAAGTTGTTCCAGTTGTTCGTTTAAGTCACTTGATTGCAATATCCATTCCGCTTCTGGTATGTTTGGGGTAATACAATATATGTACTGCAACAGGCTTACAAACTGGCTAGCATCACTATGAAACTGAAAACCTGCGCTAGCCTTTATTATCGGGTCAAATACTATTACTGGATTAATTATATGTTTATTGAGAAATGCTATGATTTGCTGTAGCACATCATAACTTTCTATCAGCCCAATTTTTATATATCTCACCTCAAACCGGCGTAGCAACACTGAAATCTGTTGTTCAATATCATTTATCGGTATCCATTTTACCCCATCAAATTCTTTATCGTTCTGAAAAGTAAGTGCAGTTACCACACCCATACCATACACGCCATTAGCTTCGAATGTCTTGATATCAGCTAGCACACCAGCCCCGCCCGATGGGTCGAAGCCTGCTATGGACAGAACTATTTTACTGGTAGTATTTGTTGCGATATCTAACATGTAATTTTAGTAGTGCATACTTTTAATTTATAAAATATTGTTTAAATTAAACCCTAACTATATATCTCCCCACCTGCTTCTACAAATTCTTTCGACTTCTCAGCCATTGCCATTTGCAATTCTTCTTCTTTAGCATAGTCGCGTATATCCTGAGTTATTTTCATGGAGCAGAAGTGAGGACCACACATAGAGCAGAAGTGAGCTACTTTTGCCCCGTCAGCAGGTAGTGTTTCGTCGTGATAAGAGCGCGCTGTCTCGGGGTCCAGTGATAAGTTGAACTGATCTTCCCACCTGAACTCGAAACGAGCTTTGCTTAATGAATTATCCCTGTGTTGTGCGCCTGGGTGTCCTTTTGCGAGGTCGGCAGCATGAGCTGCTATTTTATACGCTATAACGCCATCTTTAACATCTTTTTTATCTGGTAGACCCAAATGTTCTTTAGGTGTTACATAACACAGCATTGCAGTACCATACCAGCCTATCATAGCAGCACCAATTGCTGATGTGATATGATCATAACCCGGAGCAATGTCGGTGGTTAATGGGCCGAGAGTATAGAATGGCGCCTCGCTACAACACTCCAGTTGTTTCTCCATGTTTTCTTTTATCAAATGCATGGGAACGTGGCCTGGCCCTTCTATCATCACCTGTATATCATGTTTCCAGGCTATTTTAGTCAATTCGCCGAGTGTTTCCAGTTCGCCAAATTGTGCAGCATCATTAGCATCAGCTATGCAGCCTGGTCTTAGTCCGTCACCTAATGAGAAGCTTACATCATAAGCCTTCATTATCTCACATATATCTTCAAAATGTGTGTATAGGAAATTCTCTTTGTGGTGCGCCAAACACCATTTTGCCATTATACTTCCCCCGCGCGACACTATTCCAGTCACACGTTTTGCTGTCAATGGTACGTAGCGCAATAGCACTCCTGCATGAATAGTAAAGTAATCTACACCTTGTTCTGCCTGCTCTATAAGGGTGTCTTTGAATATTTCCCAGGTCAAGTCTTCAGCTTTTCCATTCACTTTTTCCAATGCCTGATATATTGGCACAGTACCTACTGGCACCGGACAATTTCTTATGATCCACTCACGTGTTTCGTGTATGTTTTTACCAGTTGAAAGATCCATGATGGTATCACCACCCCAACGACAACTCCAAACTGCTTTTTCTACTTCTTCATCAATACTTGATGTCACAGCCGAGTTGCCGATGTTCGTATTGATTTTCACCAGAAAGTTTCTACCAATAATCATAGGCTCGCTTTCGGGGTGGTTGATGTTGGCTGGTATTATAGCACGTCCTGCAGCTACTTCACTTCTTACAAATTCTGGTGTTATCAGTTTCACAGGTGTGTTAGCACCAAAGCTGTTACCCTTGTGCTGATGCCATAATTCACTGTCGTTCATTAACTCATCTATTCGTTGATTTTCCCTTATGGCTATATATTCCATTTCGGGAGTGATAATTCCTTTTTTAGCATAATGCATTTGCGATACATTACTACCTTCCTTCGCACGATATGGTTTTCTGATATGCTCAAACCTCAAGGCTTCCAGCTTACTATCCTTAAGTCTTTCATTGCTGTATTCAGATGTAAATGAAGATAATTCTTCTACATCATTTCTGTCTTTTATCCATTGTTCACGCAGTCTTGGTATGCCCTTTGTTACATCTATCGATACTTCTGGGTCTGTATAGGGACCGCTGGTATCGTATACAGTAACTGAGGGATTGGGTATAATCTCCTCCACTCCAAAAGATTTGGTTTTAGTAGGGCTTACTTCTATTTCACGCATAGCTACACGTATGTTGTGTAGTTTGCCTGGTACATATATTTTCTTCGATCCCGAGTATACGCCTGTAGTTATTGCGCCAGCTTGTGGTGTTGTGTCTTTTTTCATATTACCAGTTTTACAGTTTTTTTAATTGTGTTTCTATCGTGTTTTTAGTACCTGTATTTATTCACTTTAGCCACCCTGAGTAGCTTTTATAACTATTACATTATCACGCTCTTTAAGCGTATATTTTTCCCATTCTGAATTGGGTATTACTGTGTTGTTAACTGCTACAGCGACGCCTCGTTGTGCCACAATGTTGGCATGAGAAAGCGCTATAGACACAGATGCGTCTTCAGGCAACGAAACAGTCTTATTGTTGATAAATACATCCATAATTCTACCGGTAGGCAGAGCGATTTACGCTGGTAGCTGAGAAGTATACTAGCTATGTTTACTTTTTTCGTTCGCAGGCATTATCCTGATCACGTACGAGGGTATAATCTCAGCCAAGTGGTAAATGGCACCCCTAAAGTGTGAAACAAATGTAAGAGATATTATTCGATTTCGAGCTTGATTATTTTGATAGCTGCATCCAAAAAATTATGCCCCGCTATTAGCAGGGCATAGAAAAAAGGAAAACTGATTATCCATCGGTTTAGAAAGAATATCCAATCTTAAAGCTTCCCTGAGTTAGGAAGGTTACGCCGCGATTTACATTATTAATAATATCCATGTATGTGAAACCAAAGCCCATCTCTGCACCAACATATACACGTTTGGTAGCATAAATGTTCAAAGAGTTATTGATCATCATCCCAAATAGCACCCTGTCGTAGGTGTCATATCTCGACTGCCCGTATCCATAATATGGGTCATAGTAATAATCATCCATTGTTTTCTGTCCTACACCGATAACAGCCGATGGGCCAACTGCATATTTAACCCTGCCCATACCAGTTGGATAAAATTTGATTCCTGGCATAGCATAAAACATAATGTTATTCCTGTTTTCGTTGTTGTAATTATACCTGTCATTGTTATCTTCCATGTTAAACGTAGCAATAAAAGGAACGTATGCAGATATGTAACCATCTCTATCTAAAGCACGCTCATAACTCAAACCAACACCTACACCATTTTCTGAATACTGAAAAGGAGATAGGGCAATTGTTGTCAGGCTATTCCAACGAGTGTTGTTAAACATTTTGTTTCTGGGCATAGGAGCGCCATCCAGCGAAATACGCTCGTTCATTGGTCCTTCATCATCAGAGTTTTCTTGTGCATTTACGTTACTGAGTAACATAATCGATAATGCTGTAATCAGAAGCTTTTTCATTTTTTTTTTTGATTTTGGCGTTTGTGTTTAATAAGGTTAAGTAAATGACAAAGTAAAGATAAGCCTAATTTCTAATTCAATACTGTCTAGCGTTACAGAGAATAAACGCAAGATGGTAGAAATTATTTTATTTATACAAAAAACTACCGTATTCTGACTGGACAACTACTTCTTTTGTTGCTGATATTTCTACATAACCTGAAATCTGCGCCTGTATCCCAAAACTCTCTGAAATATTCACAATTTCACGAGCAGTCGTTTCGTCGGTAAATATCTCCAACCTTTGTCCCATATTGAATACCTGATACATTTCTCGCCATTCAGTGCCCGCCGATTCCTGAATCATCTTAAATAACGGTGGAACGGGTAATAAATTATTTTTCACAACACGCATAGCCGAGGGAAGATAATGTAAACATTTACTTTGTCCACCTCCACTACAATGAATAATGCCATGTATTTTATCAAAATGCTGACCGAGAACTTTCAGTATCACTGGCGAATAAGTGCGGGTGGGTGAAAGTATCATTTTACCTATGTTTAATGGAGTACTAGTAGCGTCAGTCAGGTCATATTTGCCATTATATACCACATCCTCTGGCAAATTCGGGTCTACGCTTTCAGGATATTGCGTGCCATATTTTTTGTGGAGCATTTCGTGACGGGCACTCGTCAGGCCATTGCTGCCCATTCCGCTGTTATACTCTGTTTCGTAGGTGGCTTGCCCATAACTAGCTAGCGACACCACTACATCTCCTGGTTTCATCTTTTCGGTGGTCACCAGTTTATCTCTTCTCATCCTGCATGCCATAGTGCCATCTACAATCACAGTGCGCACTACATCTCCTACGTCGGCTGTTTCGCCTCCCATAAATCTTACATCAATACCAAATTCGCTTAGTTTGTCAAAATATGCCTGAGTACCATTTATAATTGCAGATATTACTTCTCCAGGTATCAAATGTTTATTTCTGCCTATGGTAGAGGAGTATGTAAACGGACCAGTTGCACCTACACACAACATATCATCTATGTTCATCACAATACTATCTATTGCTATACCTTGCCACACACTCATGTCGCCAGTTTCTTTCCAATATAGGTAGGCAAGTATCGATTTTGTGCCAGCCCCATCTGCATGCATAAGGTTGCAATATTCAGGGTCATTACCCCAATAGTCGGGATATACTTTGCAAAAAGCGTTAGGATACAGTCCTTTATCTAGTTGAGCTACTGCTTTATGTACATCTTCCTTTTGTGCGGATACGCCCCGCTGGCTATACCTGTCGTTCAATATGTTCATTATTTTGCACCACAAAAGTAATACAATATAGTAGTATCGTACCCTGTGCAAGAATTTGCACTTGATGTATCGCACCAGATAAATTATATCAATCTGTTACTACTTGTATTTCCAATTGCGGCTTTTGTTTTCAGCTATCATTTCTACAGCTTGTGCTATTCTTTTATTTCTGGTGGCTGATGTTTTAGCTTCTT
>CAMDNC010000039.1 GCA_945902755.1 Flavipsychrobacter stenotrophus | reverse complement strand
AGGCCGTTACAGGTGAGGTGGGAGAGAGGCCGAATCCACTAGTTTGCTAAACTGGCGTGCGCTGTAAAAGTGTACCGCGGGTTCGAATCCCGCCCTCACCGCTGATTTTACATCATACCGGAAGTTTAATCAGTGAATAAACAAGTAATCGGGGAGTAGCGCAGGCCGGTAGCGCACCTGGTTTGGGACCAGGGGGTCGCAGGTTCGAATCCTGTCTCCCCGACTTAGTAAAAGCTCAGCTTAAAAGTTGGGCTTTTTTTTTGTTTTTAACTCCGTAATATAGAATAAGGGGATCAAGTTGAATAGTTGGGGGATGAAAATATAATTGTTGCCTTGCGGAGCTAAAGGAGTAAAAATAGCTGAAGTATTCGTGTGAGTTTTGTAGTTTAGGGTTTGGCAAAATGGAGGACATGGGTACTACAGAATATTAGCGTATTTGGGTTTTAAACAACCGTCGGGTTTATTAACTGTAAGTTATTATATTGGCTACTATATTTAATATTTGCTATGATTTTGTGTACGAGATATTACGACTGCTATTTCATGTAGTAATTAAATATTCAAGTACAATTTATTTATTTTTGGTTCAAAATATTGTCTATATTGCAAAAAATAAATTGGGATGACTTCCAAAAAAACGTTAGCATTATATGTGCTATCAACAGCGGTAATCACAGCAGCAATATCGTTAGTGTCTGCTAATTTGTTGTTCAAAAACAAAGAGGCAATAGAGGAAAGTGCAGGACCCAATGGTAATGTAAAAAACTTGCCCAAACCTGATTGTAGGTACGATATCACAAGACTGCATGTCTATAAACACATAGGCCCGATAGTTTCTGCCGCACAGGAATGTGAGACTGAGTCTCTGATGCCGCTAAAGCTCAATGTATCCAGCTTTATAGATGAAGAAATTAATGCAGGGCGCATTATTAATGCATCCGTTTACATGCGTCGATTATCAGACGATGGATGGGTAAACATTAATCCTCATCATACATATCATCCGGCGTCATTGCTGAAAGTTCCTCAACTAATTACTTACCTAAAAATGGCAGAGAACATACCAGGATTGCTGGAGAAGAGGTTTGTGTTCAATCCACCAGTGGGTGAAATGCCGGTGCAGTACTATTCTGCAAAAACTCTTCAACCAGGGCATCAATATTCTATTAAAGAATTGTTTCACTACATGATAGTTTACTCTGATAACTACGCCAATTTGGAGCTAGTGTCAAGAATGGATATGAACGTATTCAACAAAACTTTTAAAGATCTCAGACTTACACCTCCTGACCTAATGGACCAAAATTATACCATTAGTGCGCGAGATTATTCTAAGTTTTTGGAAACCCTATACAATGCAGCATATCTTTCTATGCAAGCTTCTGAGTATGCTACTGAATTGCTGGTTGAAGCTACTTTCAAAGACGGAATATTAAAGAAAATCCCTCGTACAATACCAGTAGCTCACAAAATGGGTGAATGGGGAGATGGTAACACAGTGGAGTTGCACGACTGTGGTATAGTTTATATCGAGGGCAATCCATACATCATCACTATAATGACCAAAGGTAAAGACATGAATATGCTTTCTGAGGCCATTGGTAATATCTCCAAAATTGTCTACGATTCAATGGTGGGTCCTGTAATGTAAGAGTCTTGATTTAAGCTATTTTTTCATTGTGGCGCAACTTTAAGTTGCGCCATTTTTTATCTACCCAATAAGCATATCATCAAATCTTATTGAAGAAAATACTGCTGGTTCGAAAAACCATCGTAATATTGCAATGAAACGATAAAGCAATATGGGAGTAAGTAAAACAGAGTTATTTACAGAGCGACAAAACGAGCTAGCCAGCATAGCCAAGACATTGGGACATCCGGCAAGAATAGCCATAATAGAACATCTGATCAGCATCAACGCTTGTATATGCAACGATCTGGTAAATGAGCTTGGTCTTGCACAAGCAACAATATCGCAACACCTGAAAGAGCTGAAAAACGCAGGTATTATAAAGGGCTCAGTGGAAGGTACTAGTATTTGCTACTGCATCAACCCCGAGGCTTGGAATAAATATAGAGGATTGTTTGATGCCTTTTTTGTGCACTTGCCTACACTTAAAATTGCAGCATGTAGCACTAATTGTGGCGACTAACATAGGTAAACGGGATATAAACATTTATTTTTTAACTTCAAAATTTCAATAAACATGCAAACAGAACAAGAACTGAAAGAAATAGTAAAACAGAAATATGCTGAAATAGCATTGCAGGACAAAGGAACTAATATTAGCTCGTGCTGTGGTGCTGGCGGGTGCAGTACAGAAGTGTACAACATAATGAGCGATGACTACACCAAGCTAGAGGGATATAATGCTGATGCCGATTTGGGGTTGGGTTGTGGCCTGCCAACACAGTTTGCACAAATAGAACCCGGTAATACTGTAATAGACCTTGGTAGCGGTGCAGGAAACGATTGTTTTGTGGCGCGTGCGGCCACTGGTGAAACAGGTAAAGTGATAGGTATAGATTTTACGGAAGCGATGATAAATAAAGCCCGTGAGAATGCCGAAAAACTGGGTTTCAACAACGTAGAGTTCAGATATGGCGATATAGAGAAAATGCCAGTGACTGCTAATACAGCAGATGTAGTGGTAAGCAACTGTGTACTGAATCTGGTACCCAACAAAAACAATGTACTGAAAGACATTTTCAGGGTATTGAAACCTGAAGGACACTTCAGCATATCTGACGTGGTGCTGATAGGGGAGCTGCCAGAAAAATTAAAGGGTACTGCTGAGATGTATGCAGGTTGTATATCTGGTGCCATTCAGAAAGACGAATACTTGGCATTGATCAAAAGCAATGGTTTTACTGATGTGGTAGTGCAAAAACAAAAGGAAATAGTGCTACCTGGCGATATTCTTTCAGGTTATATGACAGCCGACGAAATAAAGGCATTCAGAGCTAGCAAAATGGGCATATACAGTGTTACAGTTTACGGCAAAAAGCCAGCAGCGTGCTGCGCGCCGGGCTGCTGTTAATTATCGATAAATTAGTCGGGGTTGAAAGGGGTGAACTCAAGCAATCCCGACATTTTTTTAGTTAGATTTTAGTATTCACATATTACTACATTTTTATGGCTGCAAACAACTGCGCACCAGCGCATCAGCGAAAGAAACTCAGTTTCCTTGATCGTTTTTTAACTTTATGGATATTCCTTGCCATGGTACTTGGAGTGAGTATCGGATATTTTATTCCATCCAGTTCTATTTTTATCAATTCATTCTCTAGAGGCACCACTAATATACCGCTGGCTGTGGGACTTATACTGATGATGTATCCGCCGCTTGCTAAGGTGCGATATGAAAAGATGGGGGAAGTATTTAGAAATGTGAAAATACTAGGCGCTTCGCTACTGCTTAACTGGATTATTGGTCCTATCCTTATGTTTTTGCTGGCCATTTTATTTCTAAATGGTTACCCAGAATACATGATGGGGCTAATACTAATAGGGTTGGCTCGATGTATAGCAATGGTGATAGTATGGAACGAACTGGCAGATGGTAGCCGCGAATATGCTGCAGGGTTGGTAGCTATCAATAGTGTTTTTCAGGTGCTGCTCTACAGTGTATATGCATGGTTGTTTATTACTATTCTGCCACCAATGTTTGGTGTAGAGGGTTTACAGGTACACGTCTCCATTGGCGAAATAGCTCAGAGTGTAGGGATATATCTAGGCTTGCCGTTTGCAGCTGGCATAATTAGCCGCTATGGGCTAATAGCAATGAAAGGGGAGGAGTGGTTTCAGCGCAGGTTTATACCAGCTGTGTCGCCTATGACGTTAATAGCATTATTGTTCACCATTGTAGTCATGTTTGCACTGAAAGGTGAAATGATTGTTTCTATACCGCTAGATGTGTTGCGTATAGCTGTGCCACTACTGGTGTACTTCGCTATTATGTTTATAGCTAGCTTTTTTATTGGTAAATGGATGGGTGCAGACTATGCTGAAAATGCATCTATAGCTTTTACGGCTGCTGGCAATAATTTCGAATTGGCTATTGCTGTTGCTATTGGGGTATTTGGCATTAATAGTGGTCAGGCGTTTGTGGGCGTAATTGGTCCGTTGGTAGAGGTGCCAGCACTCATAGCTCTCGTCAACGTTGCCTTTTGGCTGCGCAACAAGTACTACAAAAACGAAGTAGTAGCAGAAAACTAAAGAGCGAAATCAATACAAACAATTATCTCCGAAAAAACTTGATGTAAATGAAAATAGCACTCTTTTCAGATATCCACGCCAATCTGCCTGCACTGGAAGCATGTCTGGCACATATAGATACACAGCAACCCGACGCCATTTATTGCTTGGGCGATATGGTGGGCTACAATATTTGGCCAAATGAGGTGATAAATATTATTCGCCAACGAGGAATACCTACCATAGCTGGTAACTATGATTTTGGTATAGGGCGTGCAAGCGATGAATGTGGCTGTGCTTACAAAACTGAAGAAGACAAAGAAATGGGTAAGGTATCGATCTCTTACACAAATAGTATAGTCAATTCCAGTGAGCGGCAATATCTGCGCACTTTACCGGCTCATATCAGGGTAGAGTTTCAGCTTAATGATGACAAGTTGAATCTCTTAATGGTACATGGTAGTCCGCGCAAGATAAACGAATACTTGTTTGAAGATAGAGAGGAGGGAAGTATACTGCGCATAATGCAGCAGGCGGACGCAGACATCATGTGTTTTGGACACACTCACAAGCCTTATCACCGTGTTATTGCAGACACCAATGGCGAAGATATTGTTTATCGTCATGCTATCAATATTGGTTCTGTGGGCAAGCCAAAGGATGGCGACCCAAGAGGATGTTATGTGCTAGTTACACTAAACGAAGATAGCAGCGCACAAAATAAAGAGAGCATTAGTGTAGCTTTTATGCGCTTTGAGTATAATGTGGAACAAGCTGCACAGGCAGTAGAAAATAGCATGCTACCCAATAAGTATGCAGATATGTTAAGAAAGGGATATTAGCATAAAAGAAGGCTAATATCCCTTTCGAATAAAGAGAGTTTTCGGATACTAATATCCGAAAATGTCAACTAATGTTAGTTTTTTAACTGGTCCACATTTGCGCACATCGTCCATGTTTACTTTCTTTTCAGATGCTACTATGCAATACGTGTAGGGCTTGTTGGCCATATAATCGGCATGGAATTTTTTAAGGTCTGCATAACTCAGTTTATCAGCTGCGGAGTAAATTATTTTACGCAAATCTTCGTTTAGGCCTTTGCGTTCTGCATCCAGATAATTGTAGATGATGTCGTCTTGAGTAATGCGTTCGGTTTCTATATCTTTTTTTAATCCCGATTTTGCAGTTTGTAGGTTATTTTCTACGGAGGGCAATTCGTTGAGTAGTTCATTCATAGCAGTTACAGCTTCGCCCAATTTATCGGACTGGCAACCCACATAAGCTGATATGTAATAAGGGTCTTCACGTTTTTCTGGCGCTGATACGTAGGAGTTGGTAGAGTATGCGAGTGCTTTGCTTTCGCGAATGGTTTGAAACACTAGTGCCCCCATATTGCCCCCAAAATAGTTGTTGAACATATCTATCACTGGTTGTTTGGCAGGGTCATAACCACTTATGTTTCTAACCCAACGAATTTCGCTCTGCACCATATCGTAATCTGCAAATAGTACCTGATTTTCTGACTGTGTGGTGTAGTTAAATACGGTAGCAGCAGGCGCTGGGGTAAACATAGATGGTAGTTTGTGGTGCTCTGTAAGTGATGCTGTAAGTGCGGTCAAAGTAGCGGGACCATAGTACAGTATTCTGTGGCTGTTAGCTGACATACTATGCAGTATATTAACTAGTTCTGTACTGGTAATGGCATCTAATTCTGAATTACTAAGTGCATAATTGAAAGGGTTTTTTTCGCCAAACCTTGCATAGTTTACCAAACCCTGCATGATAGCACCTTTATTGTTTTTTGCGTCTGCTCTGCTCTTGCTGATTCGGGCCTTAAGTGATGCTAGTGCTGTTTCGTCTGGCTGACAATTTGCTGCAAGATCTTCCAGAAGTTTGACAGCTTTATCAAAGTTTTCTTGCAAACCCTCTATGCGCATTGTAGTATACTCTCTTTCTGCACTTAATGAAAAGCTACATGCCAGTTTATAAAACTCTTTCGATATATCTTCCGCACTCATAGTGCTGGTGCCTAGGAACTGTAAATATTGGGCTGCAATAGCTAGTTTTTTGTTATTCCAAGTGCCTGTTTTATAGCGATAAGACATACGGAAAAGGTCGTTGTCAGTGTTGGTTACATACAGTATCTCCGCCGGACCAACATTGCTCTTTTTTATATCTTTATTATAGTCTATCCATATGGGGGCAATAGGAGGCACCGGCATGTTGCTCACTGTTTTTACAAATTGCGATTGTGCATCTCGGTTAGTTTCTACCGCAGTTATGGGTGGTTTGGGAACCTTGGTTATGTTTTTATCTTCGCCTTTACGTTTATTTATTACAACATAGTTATCTGCAAAGTATTTGTTGGCAAATGTTATGATATCATTTTTTGTAAGGCGCGATAAGCGGTCGGTGTAAGCTGCATAGTTGCGCCAGTCGTCCTCGCTAGTAAAAGTGCCCATCAGAGCATACGCCAGTGAACTGTATTTTTCGTTTTGCTGCATCACAGCTTTTTTAGCATTATTGATGATGGACGTTAATAGGGCTTCATCAAAGTTTCCTTTTTTCAGATTGTCTATTTCACCCAACATTAGTTTTCTTACATCATCAAGGCTTTGACCCATAGTGGGTGTTCCTTGCAAAAACATGTAACCATAATCTATCAATACATCTACACCGGCACTGGCACGGAGCAATTTTTGTTTCTTAACCAGATTGAGGTCAATGAGCCCGGCGCGACCATTAGTAAGTACCTGACTAACTAGGTCTGCAAGGAGCGCATCTTCGTCATGTATCCCTGGCATACGATAGCCTATGCTCACGTACTCTGCATCGGGTCCCAGTACTTCTTTTTCTATTGGTTTATTAATGGGTTCTTCTGGTTTGAAGGTGTATTTCGGCACATCTGCTTTTTTCATAAAAGAGAAGTAATCATCTACTTTTTTTATCATTACATCAGGTTCAAAGTCGCCTGCTATTATTATTCCCATGTTGTTAGGTACGTAGTACGTATTGTAGTATTTCCGAATCTCCATCAATGATGGATTTTTGAGGTGTTCTACTGTGCCTATAGTAGTTTGTTTGCCGTAATTATGGTTCTTAAACAACTCTTCCAGCATCAGTTCTGATACTTTTCGGTTGTCATTATCTAGCCCACGGTTTTTCTCCTCATATACTGCTTCTAATTCGGTATGAAAAATTCTGAATACAGGGTCGCGGAAACGCTCTGCTTGCACCTTGAAGAATTTGTCGACAGAGTTAGCTGGTACGTCTTCGGTATAAACTGTTTGCTCAAAGGATGTAAAAGCATTAGTGCCTTTTACGCCCATAGCGCCCATCATTTTATCATACTCATTTGCTATTGCATATTTTGCTGCAACTCCTGATACAGAGTCTATTAGTTTGTAAATTGCTGTGCGCTTTGATTCATCTTTAGTTTTGTTATATTCTTCATACAGTGTATTTATTCGGTTTAGCAGTGGTTGCTCTTTCTTCCAGTCTAGTGAGCCAAAGGTAGAAGTCCCTTTGAACATCATGTGTTCTAAATAGTGTGCCAAACCCGTATGTGAAGCAGGATCAGTTTTGCTTCCTGCTTTAATAGCAATGAACACTTGCATACGTGGCTCCTTTTTATTGGGGCTCAGTATTACTGTCAGTCCGTTGTCTAGTTTGTAAAATCTAGTTTTGGTAGGGTCGTTAGTTACATATTTGTAGGTATACCCTGCTGCTCTGTTGCTGCTCCATTGGTATTTGCTGTAATTGTCGTCTTTTGCCCATAAGACAGTGTGTGCCAGTAGTGCAATAGCCAGTAACGCTCTTCTAGCAAAGTATTTTGCGGTTGTCATAAGTTTCTGTTTCTTGGTGAAAAGGTATTGATTATGCAACTAAATGCCAAACTTTTGTAGGGCTATTAGTGATTGCTTTCGGTTAAAATTTGCTATTTATACTAGCCGTTAGGTAAAAAAGATTAAGTTTGCTCCTTTATTTTTTTACAAAACCAACAACTGTAAGTGATATATCCTAAAGGACATCTAATAGCTATAGGCGGCGCAGAAGATAAGGGGACGGACCTTGAGAAAGGTATAGTACAGCGTAATCGCCTCAATTTTTTCGAGTTAGGCATACTAAAAAACATTATAGGCGTTATTGGTAGTGAGCCAAGAGTAGAAGTGATAACTACCGCATCTTCTATACCTGACGAGGTTGCCGAGAATTATATTTCTGGGTTTCAGAAGTTAGGGTGCGACAATGTGGGGCATATGCGCATACGCAGCAGGGAGAACGTAGGAACACCGGAGTATTTAGAGCGCTTAAAAGCCTGTAACTGTGTGATGTTTTCTGGTGGCAATCAGTTAAGGCTTTCATCGATCTTTGGTGGAACTGAGTTTTTAGATATACTCAAGCATCGGTACATGGAAGAAGAGTTTGTGATAGCGGGTACTAGTGCTGGTGCCATGGCTATGAGCAATACCATGGTATATGAGGGTAGTGCTGCGTTGGCTCACCTAAAGGGAGAAGTGAAAATCACTACTGGGCTAGGCTTTATGCAGAATGTAATTATTGACACTCACTTTGATAAAAGAGGTAGGTTCAATAGGCTTGCTCAAGCAGTAGCTGCTCAGCCCGGGGCGATAGGGATAGGGTTAGGGGAGGATACTGGTATAATTGTTAATCAAGGTCATCTGTTTACTGCAATAGGGTCTGGTAGTGTTGTAATTATAGATGGCAAAAACATAGAGTACAATAATATAGCAGATATAGACTTTGGGAAGCCTATCTCAGTGGAGAGCATTATCGTACACATTATGTCAAAGGGCGACCAATATAACGTAGAAACCAGGAAGTTTTTGGGTAGGCATATTGATATTGTTGACGAAGATTGATTGTTTTAATCAGTCTTTGTAAATGCTTACTTCATATTTTCCATTATTGTTACGGCACGCTCTGTACATTCCCTCGCTGTTGAAGGGCATGTATATGTTTCCGTGCTTGTCTATTGCTACCAACCCGCCTTCACCTGCTATTTTTACTAGCTTGTCGTGCACTACAATATCGCACGCATCAGTAAGAGATAAGTTTTTGTAAGCCATAAGGCAAGAAATATCATGAGCTACTACTGCTCTAATGAACAGTTCTCCATGCCCGGTACACGATATAGCGCATGTGTCGTTATTGGCATAAGTACCTGCGCCAGGAATGGGGCTATCGCCTATTCTGCCATATTTTTTATTGGTCATACCCCCAGTGCTGGTAGCTGCAGCCAGATTGCCTTCAATGTCTAAAGCAACGGCACCCACAGTACCAAATTTTTTGTCGCTATGATCTAGTTGTACCCTATCTTCTGCTACCGCGTTCTGCCACTGCTGGTAGCGTTGCGTAGTGTAGAAATAGTCATCTTGCTCAAAAGCCATGCCCATAGACCTTGCATAATCTTCAGCGCCCATACCCGAAAGCAATACGTGTCCGCTATGTTCCATTACTACCCTAGCTACCAATACTGGGTTTTTCACATTGCTGATCCCACACACAGCGCCGGCTTCAAGATTTTTGCCATTCATGATACAAGCATCCATTTCGTGGTTTCCTGCATTATTGAATACAGAACCTTTTCCTGCATTAAAGAGTGGGAAATCTTCTAATGAAGCTACCGCAGCAGCTACCGCATCTAAGCTGCTGCCACCAGCCTCGAGTATGCTATAGCCAGTATGGAGAGCCGAACGCAGCCCGTCTTCATATTGTGTTTGTAACTCCGGGGTCATGGAGCTGCGTAGTATTGTTCCTGCTCCGCCATGAATTGCTATAGCTATGTTCCTGTTCATAATGTCAAACTTATTTCCTAGCAAAGGAAACAATTACTTTCGATTGTTGTATCAGTAGTAAAATGAAACTTTTTTTGATTCAAAAGATGGTGCGGGAAAATGACGTGTGATCCTTTTTCCTACCTTTATTTGATGTCTGTAAATCAACACACAAATCACCTTTCCGGCGATGAAACTCTTAGGCCGTTGATAGCTTTAATAGAGCCATCTAAGCTGGTACGTAGAACAAATGTCTGTGTAAGACTATGCTCCTCTATCATGAGTCAGCAGTTGTCAACGAGGGTTGCTGACGTCATATTTGGTCGGTTTAAGGCTATCTATGGCGATAGCGAACCTGGTGCTATGCAAATAGCAGCTACGCCCCACGAAACATTACGCAGCATTGGCCTTTCAAACGCGAAGGCAAACTATGTGCTAAATGTTGCCAACTATTTTATAGAGCACGATATTACTGATGAGTTGCTCTATGACATGGAAGCAGAAGAGGTAATGGCATTGCTTTTGCCTATAAAGGGTGTGGGCAAATGGACCATTCAAATGCTCCTGATGTTTTCGCTGGGCCATGAAGATATTTTTGCGCCAGATGATTTGGGTATACAGCAGGCCATGGTGAAGCTATATAAGCTTGATGTAAAAGACAAAAAGATACTCAGGCAACAGATGGAAAATATCTCATTAGCATGGTCGCCCTATCGTACACATGCCTGTTTATACTTATGGCGCTATAAGGATGGTAAATGAAAAACAGAAACCAATCATAGTTTCTCCTTTCCTATAACTAATTTTGCTACCTGTGCCACCTTTGCAGCTTAAAGATTACTACAAAACACTAGGAGTACAACCTAGTGCAGCTATGCCCGACATAAAGAAGGCATACCGCGCGCTTGCAGTAAAATTTCACCCCGATAAAAATCCAGATAATGTATGGAGTGAGGCACAGTTTAAAGAAATAAATGAGGCCTACAGTGTGCTGGGTGATACCGTAAAAAGAGCGAAGTATGATGATGATAGATGGCTGGCAGGAATGGGTAGTAAAACATCCTATAATGATGCAGTGACGCCTGTTTGGCTAAAGAACGTATGTGTGGAGCTCAACAACAGTTTGGCTAAAATGGACACCTATCGTATGAGCCAACGTACACTTCAAGCTTACATTTTGCTGATATTAGAAGATGCTCACTTGGGTATACTGATACAGGAGGATAATGTAAAAATCAACAATGTGATTATCGATGAATTGCTGAAAGCTACAGCTAAACTAGAACTTAAATATCTGGATGCAGTACTGAAGCCACTGATGATAATAGCAGGTAACAATGAAGATGCAAAACACCAAATACTGGCTTATGCAGAGAGTAGACATCGCGACGAACAACGCTCCAGAATGTTTCCATATGTAGTGTTGTTGGTAACATTAGCTTTGTGTGTGTTTATGTACATCTACGGCAAAATGTAACAGGGAATTATTGACAGTGTATTGTGTATATTCAGTTAATTTATTTTTAATAGTATCGATTATGTTTTACTCTTTCAAAGGATTTATACCTGTAGTTCATCCTACGGCGTTTGTGCATCCACAGGCTGCGGTGACAGGAAATGTAATAATAGGTAGGAATGTATATATAGGACCCGGTGCAGCTATAAGAGGCGACTGGGGAGGCATAGTTATAGAAGACGGCTGTAATGTGCAGGAAAACTGTACCATTCATATGTTCCCGGGAATCACTGTAACCTTAAAGGAAGGTGCACATATAGGGCACGGTGCTATAGTGCATGGTGCCAACGTGGGTAGGAATGTGATGGTAGGTATGAATGCTGTGCTGATGGATGAAGTAGAGGTAGGGGATGAATGTATAGTTGGAGCTATGACCTTTGTACCTGCCAAGACAATACTTCCTCCTAGATCGCTGGTAGTAGGTAATCCGGGTAAAATAGTGAAGCAGGTAAGTGATGAAATGATAGCATGGAAAACTAAAGGAACAGGGCTCTATCAGGAGCTGCCTGCAGAGTGCAAAGAAAGTTTGGTGCTATGCGAGCCGTTGAGTGAAATGCCTTCTAACAGACCTACACAAGAGTCGCTTTATGCAACATGGGTAAGTATAAAGGAAGCAAATAAACAATAGTGGGAGAAAAGGTCAAGTAGGGCATAAAAAAAGACGTGCGCGGCACGTCTTGGAATGATATAGTTAAGTGATGCTGTAAAATTAAATTACTTTAACGTTTACTGCATTTAAACCTTTCTTACCATTTTGCACCTCGAAAGACACTCTATCGTTTTCGCGAATCTGGTCTTTCAGTCCTGATACGTGAACAAAGATGTCCTGGCCGCCGTTAGCTGGCGTAATGAAACCAAATCCTTTAGTTTCATTGAAAAATTTTACTGTACCTTCTTGCATTTTGAAAAGAATAAAAAATTAATAATACGCAAATCTACATTTTTTTTATAAAACAACAACAAAAACAAAACTATTTTCTGATAAAGTAACAATGGATTTTCTCCGCTAATTTTCGACACAAAACGCGATGTTTTTAAGTAGGTAAATCACTCATTACAAAAATGAAAGCCACATGATTTATGCGAATTACCTCAACAAAAAAGCTACTGATTTTTCAGTAGCTTTTTTGTTGAATTGATGCCGTTGAAAAATATTATTTATCCACCACCACACGGAAAACAACCTGCTCCACGCCTATGTGAACAGTAACGAAATATACACCTGAAGGTACAGCCGAAGGCAATGAAATTACCTCCTGTATTGAGCCAGTTGCATCAGCGGCAGCAGAGCTATACAATACCTGCCCCAGTACATTGGTTACATTTATTGTAAAGCTTTCTGTTAGTGGTTTAGCTAACTTACCTGTTACGGTAAATGTGCCTCTGTTAGGGTTAGGGTTAAGTGCAAACGAATTTGCTACGCCTGACATATCTGTCACACTTGAAGTGACAATGATCGTAAAACCGGGACTAAGTGCAGTTTTGGGCAGTATACAAGGTAGGTTGCTGGTAACTTTGCAATGTACTACTTGTCCATTAGTTAATGTGTTAGTAGTGAAGGTTGCATTTGTAGCGCCCGATACTGCCACACTGTTGATAAACCATTGGTAGTTTGGTGTAGGACCTGCATTGAGCGCAATAGCTGCAAAGGTTATGTTTTCACCGGCTATAACACTAGGGGAGCTAGCACTTATTGATACAGTGTTGGTTGCTGGTACCTGAACAGTCATTACAAGAGGAGCACTAGTTGCAGCTGTTGTGGTGCGACAAGCAGCGTTGCTAACCATTTGGCAGAAGATTATATCTCCATTAGCTGGTGTATGTGTATAGGATGGCCCAGTAGCTACATTGATCCCGTTTTTTGTCCACTGGTAGGTAGGAGCAGAACCACCATTTACTGGTATTGCATTATATGTAGCAGGTTGCCCTACACAAACGGTGTCATTAGGTATTGCGTCGATGCTTACATCGGGTGTTACGGCTGTTGTTACAGTCATTGTAACACTATCTGCAACTGTCGCCGGCGTAGCACATGCTAGGCTACTGGTCAGCATACATTTTACTATGTCGCCATTAGCCGGAACATAAGAGTATGTAGCTGCTGTGACGGTTGTTGCTATGTTGTTTACATACCATTGGTAAGCCGGTGAGGTACCACCATTTACTGGAGTTGCGGTAAAGTTAACCGTACCTACTGTAGCACAAATTGTGGTGCCTGGTGTTGCAGCTACGCTTACAGATGGCACCACAACACTGGTAGCACTAGTAGTGATGGTAAGTGCTGATGAAGTGCCTGAACATGTGTTGGCGGTATTGGTAATAATAACTCTGAATGTGCCTGCTGTTGTAGCCAAGTAGCTACTGCTGGTAGCGCCAGCAATATTGATACCTCCATCTTGCCACTGGTAAGTAAAACCTGCTCCGGAAGGAGATGCAGATATAAGCTGACTACCACCTAAGCAAATAACTACCGCACCAGAGGGAGAAGTTGTAGCAACTGGAAGAGCATTAATGGTAACTACTGCCGTAGCTGCAGAAACACAACCAAATGCATTTGTAACAGTATAACTTATGGTAACTGTGCCTGCGGCTACACCTGTTACAACTCCAGAAGTGTTGATAGTAGCAATAGCTCCATCTGTACTACTCCACACTCCTGATGGAGTAATAGATGCTAGTGGTGTTGAGTTGCCACTACAAACACTTAGAGTACCAGTAATGGGGGCTACTGCTGTGGGTGCGCTTACTGTCATGATACGAGTAGTAGTACCTGTGCCACAAGCATTGGTAACAGAATAAGTAATAGTCACTGTGCCCGACGATATACCCGTCACTACGCCTGAGGTGTTGACGGTTGCTCGTGCAGTATTGCTACTAATCCATATGCCACCTGGCGTGCCGCTACTTAAAGTAGTTGTAAGCCCTATGCACACGGAACTACTGCCAGTGATGGCAGTAGGGGTAGGTATCGCATTTACAGTTACCACTGCTGTCACATTGCCCGTTGCTGCATTGTAAGTAATAGTAGTAGTGCCTGCCGTAAGACCTGTTACGATACCAGTAAGAGAACCTATTGTAGCTACTGCTGGAGTGCTGCTAGTCCATGTACCACCTGCGGTAGTATCACTTAGAGTAGTAGTGCCTCCTACGCAAAGGGTAAGCGTACCAGTTATTGGCCCGGTAGTAGGGCCTGGGTTTACTCTGAAATTATTAGAGTTGATGTTAAAGAAGATGTTGCCAGTACCTTTTACCTTTATGCGAGCAGTGGTGGTTGCTACAGTTGGGTTGGGTAGGGTGACGCTAGCCGAGCCTGTATTGGGGAAAGTGCCAATAGTGTATGGCCATGTAAAACCACCATCGGTAGACATAAATATTGTGACATTAGCAGCGTTTACAGGTGCGGCATTTGTACCTACAACATTCCATGTAACTGTTTGTGTGGACCCACCTATGTATACAATACCTGTTGTGTTTTGGCTGGTAACTCTAAAGCCAGCATAACCATTACCCGCACCAGTAGATACGGCATCAATATGGACTGTGTCGTCATAAATACTGAAACAGCCCATGCCATTCATGATGTTTCTCACTGCCATTTTCATTGTGAGGTAGCGAGTGGTGTCTGGTGCTTTTTCTCCACTATTAGTTAGTGTACCTGTAAGTACCGTGTTGATTCTAGGGAATATTCTGGTTTCTGTGTATGCTGGCTGATAACTGCGGAAAATAGGGCCACGAACGAAAGTCTGATTTAACCTGCTTCCGAAATCTCCACGATTCCACTGAAACCAACAATAAGTAACAGCAGTATCACCAACAGAAGGAGTGGCTGTAGGGCTTGTTAACTCAAAGGGTGTTTTGTAAGGTATGAAGTAGCTAGCAGTGAAGGGAGCCATTGTAGCTGGAGCATGACCAGATGGTGCCGTAACTGCGCATGTGCCACCGGATCCGGATATATGTGCCTGGATTTGAGTAAGGCTACTAGCGCTGAAGTAAGGCGAGCTGTTTGCTTGTACATTGTCAGGATTGCAAATACCTGCATAGTCCATGATCGTTGCGCCACTTGCTGGTTCGTATGCATTGGCAGATGACGCATTGCCGTTGCAAGAGCCATCAGTATTATTATTGAAGGTATGGCTAGAGCCAAACTGATGTCCTAACTCGTGTGCTACGTAATCGATATCAAAAGCATCGCCTACAGGAGAGCCTGAGCCTGTAACACCTCTTGCTTTTTGTCCGTTATTACATATTACACCCAAGCCAGCTAGACCGCCTGCACCTGTCGTAAAAACGTGACCTACGTCATAATTGGCACTGCCTATACGTGCTGTCACTGTGGTTTGGTTTTGGGTAATACATGAACCAGCATTTGTGTTGATGGCAGCAAATGGGTCAGCACCATTCACGCTACCCGTTGCTGTTGGCCAAATCAGTGTGTCTTCATTATTACAAAAAACAAGCTGCACTGATATTTCTCTATTATAAACACCGTTTACCCTGTTGATAGAAGTGGTCATGGCGCTGAGGCATTGACCGATAGTAGGAGAACCCAAACCAGTAGCCGCTTGGCAATAAAAACTGTTGGCAGACAGTGCTAACCTGTAAGTACGAAGTGTAGCACCATTTACAGTGATGGCCTGTGGCTCTTCGATAGATACAGGTGTTTTGCCAGGCTCATACGAGGATAACGATGGAGATAAAGTATTCTTGATTTTGCGCAGGTTTATGTAGGGTAAGCTAGTATTGCCCAAATCCATTGGTTCGCCCATTGGGCTGTGTTCATGAGCACCACCTATTTCACATTTCATGCGCTGCGAAAAGGGACGATTTTCATCTTGTTTGTAATGAACCACGTAGTAATTGTCGTTCAGGTTATCATATGGGTCTGTCATTACAGTCTGTTCGCCATCGAAAACTACCGCATGAAAGCCAAACAGGGTGTAGTCAAGTTTTGCTGTAACTCGTTTGTCATTTACAGCTTCCGCAGAAAATGTTTTGATACCTGGGTATTTTGTTGACATATCTTGTGGAAGTACAGCACTTTCCCACACTCTGAAACTTCGCAATGTACCATCAGGCATTGGCAAACTGATGATGGCACTGCTGCCTGGATTGTCGGTAAGTGCCCATAATTGAGCTTTCATCGCTGAGGCATTTAGCTGAAAAACTTTGTATGACGAAGGGTGAAAACGCATCAGAGAGGTTGAGGGAGCTTTAGACAAAGGTGTGTTTGTCCAAAGAGAACCAATAGGTGAATTGTTAGAGCTAGGTATTGATTTCTTGATGCTTTTGTTGAGTGATCGCTGTGCATAAGTGCCAGTGGTAACCATTGTCAAAGCCATCAGGGTAATACATGTAAATAGTTTTCTCATCTTGGAATGAACTTTTAATTAAAACATGAAATTATAATATTAGTGCGAGAAAACGAAAAATGACTTTTCTCATTTGGTGTATATGGTTTCTTAGGAAGTAATATGATGTGTTATAAAAAAGAACAGGCTACTCATGTTAGGGTAGCCTGTTCTGAAAAATTAATAGAGATGTTTAAATGTCAATCTTAGCATATCTAGCATGGGTCTCTATGAAATGACGGCGCGGTGGAACCTCATCACCCATAAGCATAGAGAATATTTCATCAGCATAGGTCATACTTTCTATAGCCACTTGTTTCAAACTTCTAGTTTCTGGGTCCATGGTTGTTGTCCACAACTGCTCGGCATTCATTTCTCCCAAACCTTTGTATCGCTGTATATTTACAGAATCTTCTTTACCCTGTCCTAGTTTCTGAATGGCCGCTAGTCGGTCTTCTTCCGTCCATGCATATTGCTGTTCTTTTCCTTTTTTTACAAGGTACAGTGGTGGCTGAGCCAGATACACGTGGCCTTGCAGCACTAGTTCCTTCATGTATCTGTAAAAGAACGTAAGAATCAGTGTAGCAATGTGCGAACCATCCACATCGGCATCGGTCATGATGATGATTTTGTGGTAGCGCAGCTTAGTTAGGTTCAGCTGTTTAGGATCTTCAGGAGTGCCTATGCTTACACCTAGCGCCGTAAACATATTTTTTATCTCTTCGTTTTCGTAGATCTTATACTCCTGTGCTTTCTCTACATTAAGAATTTTACCTCTTAAAGGAAGTATAGCCTGATAGCTACGGTCACGCCCTTGTTTGGCAGTACCACCAGCCGAATCTCCTTCAACCAGATATAATTCACATTTAGCAGGGTCGCGCTCAGAGCAGTCAGCCAGTTTACCCGGCATTCCACCACCAGTCAGTACACTTTTACGTTGCACCATTTCGCGAGCCTTGCGTGCAGCTGCGCGGGCTTGAGCGGCTATAATGACCTTATCTATGATCATTTTAGCTTCTTTAGGGTGCTCCTCAAGGTAAGCCTCTAGTGTGCGGCTGACGCAAACATCTACCACACCCATTACATCATTATTGCCAAGTTTGGTTTTGGTTTGACCTTCAAATTGTGGTTCAGGTACTTTTACTGATATAATTGCGCTTAACCCCTCTCTGAAATCATCGCCAGTAATATCCACTTTTGCGCGCTCAAACAATTTGTTTTTGTCGCCATAAGACTTGAAAACACGTGTAATAGCTCTGCGGAAACCAGCAACGTGTGTGCCGCCTTCTATTGTGTTGATGTTGTTGACGTAAGAGAAGATGTGCTCATTGTAGGAGGTGTTGTAAGACAGTGCCACATCTACAGCTACATTCGACTCTTTATCGTGTGCTTCTACAAATATCGGGAACGGTAATAAAGGGTCGCGTTTGCCTTTTGCATCTAGCATTTGTACAAACTCTACTATGCCGCCCTCACTGTAAAAAGTTTCAGTAAGTAGCTGACCTTCTTCCGTTAATTCACGTTCGTCATTAAGTATAATGCGAATCCCTTTGTTGAGGTAGCTCAACTCACGTAATCTACCTGCTAGAATATCGCGATTGTATACTGTGTCTTTGAAAATTGTATCATCGGGCTGGAAGTGAACTTTGGTGCCGGTTTCAGAAGAAGGTACTCCAGTTTCACGTACTGGATACAATGGCGCACCTTTCGAATATTCCTGCTCAAACGTTTTTCCTTCACGTTTTACAGTAACATGTAAATGGCTGCTGAGTGCGTTTACGCAACTCACGCCTACACCATGTAAACCACCAGAAACCTTGTAGCTATCTTTATCAAATTTACCCCCAGCATGCAATACTGTCATTACAACTTCTAGGGCTGAACGACCTTCTTTGGCATGCATGCCTGTGGGTATACCACGGCCATCATCTTGTACACTTATAGAGTTATTGGGGTGTATAGTAACATTGATGTTTTTGCAATGACCAGCAAGAGCCTCGTCTATAGAGTTGTCTACGACCTCATAAACTAAGTGGTGTAAACCTTTGACACCGATATCTCCAATGTACATCGCTGGACGCTTACGAACTGCTTCTAGCCCTTCCAATACCTGTATACTCCCGGCATCATAATCGGCGGGATTCCGCAATTTTTCCTTTTCCTGATCCTGTTCCATTTATGTTGTAGTTGTTTTTTGCAGTTGAGAATAAAGAGTGATGCCAATGAATTGGCAAGAAAAATATGTAGTAAGTGTCTGTTCTTTTGCTGTTGTATAAATAAAATAATAATGCACAACGTTAACCTTACAAAGATAAACTGTATAGCGAGATAAAGCAACTAAAAGAAATAACAAATGGTGGATAACTAATCAGTGTGCTGAATGACATAAAATGACGAGAAACCATGCAGATATAATGGATGGGAATAAATATTAATTTTTATATGAATGGTGTTGGGGTATATTTTGCGGTATATTATTCAGAAAAATATCAATTATATTATATTGCTTGGGAAGTAACAGGATGATTTTCTGTAAAAAAATATATGAAATCGAGGCAGTAATTGCGAATTTGTTAGCTGGCTTAATAAAAGCAATAGGGCTGCCAGAGATGCAGCCCTATTGTTGTTAAGTAAATGACTAAAGATGCAAACCATCTTCTTCTGCTTTGTATTGTTTTATTTGCTCTAGTGCATCAGGCACCACATCGCTAGTGATCACTATAAAGCTATCTTTTATAGCATTGTTGATGGCGTAATCGATAGCTTCTGATTCTTTTTTGATGACTGTAATTTTCTTGTTAGCATCTACCTGATGGATTCCCTGAGTCATTAGTGCAATAATGTCCTCTTCTGTTCTTCCTCTGAGGTGTTTATCTTGGCGAATGATTATTTCGTCAAAAATGTTTGCTGCTGCTACGCCAAGGGATATAATGTCTTCATCGCGACGGTCGCCTACACCTGCTATTATACCCACTTTTGCAGTTGCCTCAACCGACTTCAAGAACTTACCAATAGCGTTGAGTCCATGTGTATTATGCGCATAATCTATCATCACCGAGTAATTACGGAAATGGAACATGTTCATACGGCCTGGCGTAAGAGCTGGAGATGGAGTAAAGGTTTGTAAAGCTAGGCGAATATCTTCTGTTTTGAACTCTTGCACATATGCAGCTAGAGTAGCCGCCAACACGTTTGCGATGTTGAATTCGGCCATACCGCTAAATGTCAATGGAACATTGGTTACTTTCTCCACTCTTATTTTCCATGTGCCTTTGAGTAGGGTGATGAATCCATTTTCGTATATCGCAGCTAGTCCACCTTTAGCGCAATGACGTTTTATTCGACCACTATGTTCATTGAGTGAGAAGTACGCTATTTTGCATTTCAGGTCTTTGTGCATGTCAAATACAAGGTCATCATCTGCATTAAGGATGGCATAACCCTCGGGGAATACGGTTTGCGCCGCTACAGCTTTTACTTTGGCTAGTTTTTCTATTGTATCAATACCGTTTAGCCCAATGTGGTCTTCGGCAACATTGGTCACTACGGCCACATCACAGTGATGAAAGCCAAGACCAGCACGTAGTATACCTCCTCTGGCGCATTCAAGAACTGCATAGTTGACTGTAGGGTCACGCAATACAAATTCCGCTGAAACTGGACCTGTGCAGTCGCCTTTCATCATCAGTTGGTTTTGTATGTATACCCCATCAGTGGTAGTATAACCTACTTTATACCCCATTTGCTTCACTATATGTGCGATTAATCGGGTAGTTGTAGTTTTGCCATTAGTGCCAGATACAGCAATAATTGGTATACGAGCAGATGTACCTGGTGGGTAAAGCATATCGATTACAGGCTCAGCAACGTTTCTTGGTAAGCCATCTGTGGGGTCAAGGTGCATCCTGAAGCCTGGAGCTGCATTCACTTCAAGTACGCTACCACCGTTTTCGGTGATAGGTACTGATAGGTCTGGTGCCATAATGTCTATGCCACAAATGTTGAGCCCTATTATCCGTGCAATGCGCTCGCACATAAAAATGTTGGTAGGGTGCACATAATCAGTTACATCCGTTGCAGTACCACCGGTGCTAAGGTTAGCAGTAGGTTTCAGCCATAATTCTTCACCCTTAGCTATTACAGTTTCAAGGGTATATCCTTTTTTGTCCAGTATATCTCTAGTGAAGTTGTCCACTTTGATGTTAGTAAGCACATTTTCATGCCCATAACCGCGACGTGGGTCACTATTTACTATTTCTATCAGTTCTTGAATATTATGTATCCCATCCCCTGTCACCGCAGCGGGTGTGCGCAAAGCTGCAGCAACAAATTTATAATTGATAACAAGTACCCTGAAATCGCGACCAGTAATAAATTTTTCACAGATCACAGCTTTGCCATATACTTTCGCAGCTTTGAGGCCAGCCACTGCATCTTCCCAAGTACGAATGTTTGTCGTAGCGCCTTTACCATGGTTTCCGTTCACCGGTTTTGTAACGATAGGATAGCCGATTTTGTTAATAGCTGCCTTTAGATCTTCTTCATCATATACTATTCGTCCTCTTGGTACTGGGATCTCTGATGCTTCCAGTAGATTTTTTGTTTCCTCTTTATCGCAAGCTATTTCTACTGCTATACTACTGGTAGTACTGGCGACAGTTGCTTGTACTCTGCGCTGATTGACACCATATCCCAGCTGCACAAGTGAATGTCTGTTTAATCTTATATAAGGTATTTTCCTCCGTATCGCTTCTTCTACAATAGACCCTGTACTAGGGCCCAAACGTTCATCTTCTCTTATTTCGCGAAGCGTTTGAATATCGTCTTCTAGGTTGTACGGGTCACCAGCCACTAGCGCTTCAGCTATTTTTACTGCTGCTTTAGCCGTGTAAATGCCAGCTTTAGCTTCGTGATAGGAGAAAACTACATGGTATACACCAGCTTCTTTAGTTTCGCGAGTGCGGCCAAAACCTGTGTCCATTCCAGCGAGTGTTTGTAGTTCCAAGGCAATGTGCTCAATTACATGACCCATCCAGGTGCCTTCTTCTATACGCTGAAAAAAACCACCAGGCACTCCCTCAGAGCATCTGTGCTCAAATAGGGTAGGCATCAATGCTGTAATGCGCTCCAGAAAACCCGGTATTTTGTCAGTAGGTTGTTGTTCCATCTCCTCAAGATCTAGGAGCATTACTATAAGTTTGTGCCTGTTTGCCGACCAGTAGTTTGGGCCGTTCATTGCTTTTATATCCAGAATTTTCATCGAATTTGATGTTTAGTGGGATTAAGGTAGTAATATTTTCGACAAAATATATACCGACTAAAATAATTAATACGAAAAGAAGAGGAATGTGTGTTTTCTGTAAAACACTGATAACATATTATATAATGATGATGCGATGGCAAAGCTGTAGGGAATACAAATAGCTTTATTTTTGAACTTCATTTTCAAGCAAATGGTGTAGGTTTGTACCTACTGTATATACATGCGATTAAAAAAAATAATGTTATTCCTGTTTCTTTTGCTGGTAACAGTGAAAGGATTTTCACAGGGAAATACAAATAATACACAACCGAGGGTGTTGATTTTGCTCGATAAATCGTCGAGCATGATAAACCTATGGGATGGTGGCAGACAGAAGTCGAAGGTAGCTAATGAGCTAATACTGAGATTGATAGACAGTATCTACGTCGTAAATAGGGATGTTGAATTTTCGTTGCGGGTATTCGGGCATCAGTTTACAGTAGCTGAAAACAACTGTAAAGACACCCGAAATGAAGTGCCCTTCCGAAAGGACAATAGATTGCAAATGGAATACCGTCTGGATGACATTCAGCCACTAGGTGTCACGTCTATTGCTTACTCGCTACAGGAGGCCGCCGAAAACGACTTGGTAGATGTAAACCGGAATGCGTACAGTATAATATTGATAACAGATGGTGGCGAGAGCTGTGGGGGAGACATATGTGCAGTGATGCGTAAACTAGCGGCAAGCAAGGTGTTCTTCAGGCCTTACATAGTAAGTCTGGAAGGGGCTGCTGGGCTTAAGTCTACATACGACTGTATGGGTGACTATCTGGAGGTGACCAAACAAAATGATATACCTAAGGCAGTGAGCAAAATAGTAGATGCTTTTAGGCCTATGATAACTATCACAACTAAAGAATACACCAAAGTAAAGGAGGTAGCAGCTACAACTCCCACAGTACTGAATGTAAAAATACCTGAAATAAAACTGAAGGATACTGTGAAGACAGTAGAGAAGGTAGTAACTGTGACTCCTCCTCCTCCTCCAAAATTTCCTCGCAACGAATTGTCGGTATCGCAAGTGGAGATGAGAGGGATTTTGGCAATGAAAATTGAATCGCCACAAAAGCAAAAGGTGCGATTTGTTGAAGTGCCTGTGTACACTCCTAGTATAACAGAAGAAGAACCTGTAAAACTTCCAACGATGGAAGTAACCCGAGTTACACCCAGAGGTGTAATGTTGCTAACAATAGCAGCACCCACCTCCAGAAAACCAAAGGCAATATTGCCACCCACATTTGTGCCAATGTTGGTAGATGAAGTGCCTGAGCGGCCTGCGCCACAAAGCATAGATAAAATTTCGATAACCACACTACGAGCAGCGCGCATACAGGCGCCAGTGGCAATGAACGCCAAGTCTACTCGAGTGATCCCTTATATACCGGTGATTATAGATGAAATCCCCCCAAGACCAGCACCAGTAGCGATAAATAAACTAAAACCCACACCCGCCAAAAAATTTATTATTCTTTTTTCTCCGGATGGTGGTTCGGTGATGCTACCGGTGAGGTTGCCTCCGATGCCCCAGTTAAAACTAGATTTAGAGCCCATACCGATAGCTGCCAAACCAAAGCCAAAACCTGTAGCTGGCAAAGTAGAAGCACCGATAGGCAAACCAGCAGAATATAAGGTAGAAGTAGAAGACGCAAAAGAGA
>CAMDNC010000038.1 GCA_945902755.1 Flavipsychrobacter stenotrophus | reverse complement strand
CGGGAAGGCCGCCTGTTGTCGTCCCCGCCGCCGAATCGAACAATAATGGGATAGGTTTGTACCCGCTGTGAGTACAGAATGAAAACTAAAGCAGATAAGGAGGCGGTAGGTTTGTCCTGCTCCGGCCCTCTCCCGAAAACCAATGCAGGACTACACATGTAGAAAGCTTATCGGGCAAACGTTTGGACGCGGGTTCGACTCCCGCCGGCTCCACCACCGATCAAACCCTTGCAAAGCAAGGGTTTGATTGATTTACCTTAGGAGATAATAAATCTACTAGCAAAAGCAGAAGGTATCCAGTTTTCAAATTAATTCAAACTGATATATTATCTTGTATGCTATGCAAAACACCAACCCAAAGCCCAGCAACATCGCAGCTATTAAAGTGCCCTCATTTTATTCCCTTTCGCATCATGGGTAACTTCTGCCAGCCCAAGTGCTTCCATCAGTGGTGGGATATACATACCAAACCGTCCTCGTAATCCCTTCTTGAGTCCATACCACCCACCTGCTGGGTTCATTTCAGATCGCCCCCACGCTTCCACAGTGCCTTCCTTTGCGGGTTTCTGTTCATCTGCACTGCCCAGTTCCATCCAGTCGCCGTGCTTCTTCAACATAGTGTGCAGGTCATTTAAGCAGTCAATGTTGTAGTGCAAAACAGTTTTGCCTACAGTGCATACCAGTATTTCCTTTCCATCCTTTTCGTCAACGTGCATGGTATAGTCCGACGTAAGTGGCGGCGTTTTTAGCTGCAGCGGATTTTCTTTTGTTCCAATTTTGTTGTTCATTTTTTGGCTTTTTATGATTGAAAAATATCTTTTGATAAGAGTACCAATGTTGCTATTTTTTTATGCTATGAATAGTCTCGGCTTCTTTCTTCAGGTCTGCGGCAAACTGCTCGAAAGACTTATCAAAAGAAGGAATGTGTTTTGCATATAACGGGAACATGAAACCACCGATTTTTTCACTCATAGCAAAGGTGGTAGTTCCGTCAGCATTGTGGGTCAACTTATAGGTCCTTGTCCCCTGACCATCTCCCCAAACCATTTCTTTACCATTCACCAGGCTTTTTACCTTCAGTTTAAAAACCCGCTTAGGAGCAAGGGTTGATTTTAACCTGATTTTTTCTCCCTCGGCGATCCTACCATCTATAGAGATGATGGTGGCATTCCATCTCGGATAGTCTGAAGCATTGACTAGTAAATTCCAAATAATAGCAGGATCTGCTGACACATCAATGCTTACGGAAGTTTCGCGGCTGAAAGTCTTGTGTTCTGTTGTGGCGATGCCATTTTGCGCCATTGTCATTGTAGATGTCATCATCGTTAGTGTTGTTAAGAAGCGTTTCATTTTTTGGTTTTAATTTTGACGTTTCAGCAAACAAAAACGATAGGCGAAATGGGAAAAAACTACACATATTTTTCCATTACAACTCTATTGTGCTCTAAATGATGTAGTTGCAACTCTGCGGCACCTGAGTCGAAGGGGTCAATTTCTTTGATAATTTTCATCCTGAGGTCGAAAAGACGTTCTTTATCCGCACTATTTGCTTCCCTAGCTAGTTCAATTTTTACTACTTCTTCCTGAAATTTCTGTTTGGGGTTGAAAATGCCATTCAGTTCGCTGCACTGATGACAAACACCTTCCTTATTCACCAGCGCACATCTGCCATCGAAGATTTGTATCATTTTTGACCTCCCGGTATGGAGGTAATATTTTATCATAGCCTCAGTAGTATCCAGTATAGTTACAATTTCTGATACCTTAAATTCGTATACTTCTTTGAGAAACAGACACAGTTGCTGCTGTAGTGGTAGTGATTTAGATATGCAGGTGAAGCAGAAAACAATATGCTCTTTTATTTCAAACAAACCCTGTGGCGAAGTTGTTCTGATTTGCATTGCTTCCTGAAAAAACTGCCTGTTTGCCAATGCTTCTTGTTTACAAACATCTGTCACATCTTCTGTCCATCTTTTCTGAAATCGCAAATTGTCTTTAGCCAGGTTTGACGCTATAGTAAACAACCACGTTTTCAATGAAGACTCGCCCCTGAAAGTTGATAATTTGTCAAGTGCCTTTAGGTATGTATCATGGACTATATCTTCCACGTCATGCACACTAGCAGTTATCCGCAGCAGGTAGGATTTTAGCTGGCCGAGTATACTTTCGAATTCCTGATTGAATAATTCTACGGTCATAATATGTAGATATAAATTTGATCCAAAATAGCAAATTGTTTGCATTTAACTTCAAAGTTGTGTTTTAATCTGTATGCATGCTAGAAATAATTCCATCAACCAGTTCAATAAACCTTCGTTTATGGCGGGTACAACTCTGGTTAGTGAATGGAGTTGAGCAACAACTTATATTGTTGTTATGCTCATTAAATATCTGCTATCGGTACAGGTTATTATTTTATCCTGCGGTGTATAGAACTGTCATTATTGCACTGTGTCCAAGATTGTTTTGGGCTAGACATATTTCTGTAATGAGGTCATGCACGAGAAATGAAAAAATAAGCAGTAAATTCAACGGCTGAAATTAGCCTACCAAAATGTGTGGAATTCTTACAATAGTAAATACAGGTATCGAAACAGGATCTGAAAACCTAATAGCTGCCTGCAGTATTATAAAACACCGTGGACCTGATGATGAAGGATTGCTGACGTGGGTGCCGGGCGAAGCGCCAGTTATATGGGCCGGTGCAGACACCGCTGCATCTACTCACCAGCACTGGGGTTATGAGGTGTTGCGTCCAGGTGTGCGTTTTAAGGTAGGTTTCGGTCATCGTAGGTTGTCTATTCTCGACTTGTCGCCAGCTGGTCACCAACCTATGCGCTACGACCCTGCTGGGCTTGCCATTACCTTTAACGGGGAGGTATATAACTACAAAGAAATAAGAAAAGAGCTAGAGGCGGTAGGGCACACATTTGTGACCAAGTCTGACACAGAAGTAATATTGCATGCATGGGCAGAGTGGGGGGCAGAATGCTTGCACCGCTTTAATGGGATGTTTGCCTTCGTGATACTGGACTACAAAAAGAAACAACTCTATGCAGTAAGAGACCGTTTTGGGGTGAAGCCACTGTGCTATTACAAAGCGCCAGGTTCGTTGTACCTAGCATCTGAAATTAAACAATTGCGTACTGCTCCGGGCTATAGTCTTACGCTGGATGATGATGTGGCTCGCCAGTATCTGGGGTCGGGCGCGGTAGATTATACAGAGGCTACTTTTGATAAAAAAATACGATATATAAAGCCGGGTCATTACCTGCAAATGAGTCTGGATGGTGATGCACATAACTTTAGCATCAAACAATGGTACACCTTGCAGCCCAAGGTGTGGAGTGGTGGCTATGAAGATGCCGCTGATAAACTGAGGGAACTACTTACAGATGCAGTAGAACTTCGCTTGAGGTCGGATGTGCCAGTAGGTTCCTGTTTGTCGGGTGGACTAGACTCGTCGAGTATTGTGTGTATAGTGGCCGACCTGCTGAAGCAAAAAGGTGAAACAGCCGGACAAGAGACTGTAACTGCCTGCTACGAAAATGCAAGATTTGACGAATGGAATTTTGCCAAAATGGTAGTAGAAAAAACAGGGTCTACTTCGCATCGTACCTTTCCGTCATTTAGAAACCTGCAAGACGAGGCGGCTAACTTTATATGGCATCAAGATGAACCTACAGGTAGTACTTCGCAGTTTAGCCAGTGGTGTGTGTTTAAAGCTAGCCATGATGCCGGACTGAAAGTGATGGTAGACGGTCAGGGTGCAGATGAGCAACTGGCAGGATATGGAGGTAATGATATTTCGTTTTATTCGGGTCTGATACGTAAATGGCAATTTGCTGGACTCCTCAGTGAAGCGCTGGCCTACAAGAAAGAAAACGGACAATTGCCGATAGGGTTTCTACTGAATGCTCTGCGACTGAATACAGGTATGAAGGTGCCTATGCAGGTAGCAGACTGGCTGAGACCAGTTCAGGTGGCATCGCTACATGCTGTGCCAGCACCAGACCTACAACAGAATTTGCTGCGGCAGGTATATAATGCGCCACTGCCTGCATTGCTGCGCTATGAAGACCGCAACTCAATGGCATGGAGTGTGGAGTCGAGAACACCATTTATGGATTATCGTTTGCTAGAGTTTAGCCTTGGGCTACCAGAAAGGTTTGTGTATAGGAATGGTACCCGTAAAGCGATACTGCGTACTGCGATGAAGAACGTGATACCACAGGCAATATCAGACAGAAGGGATAAGATGGGTTTTGTGACGCCTGAAGAAATATGGTTGAAAACTGATGGAAGGAAATGGTTTGAGGAGGGTGTGGCGAAAACAGCTGCAAAGTTTGATGGTAGATTGCTAGATGCTAAGGCAACCATAGCACACGTGCAAGAAATGATGGAGGGCAAGCGGGAGTTCAACTTTATGCCTTGGCGAGTGCTATGTTTGGGCATATGGCAGGAACAAATGGGAGGGTAGTAAGAAAAATTGATCACCTACAAGATTAGGTACAAAAGAGATATAGGTTAGCTACCATTTATGAAGCAAAAAAGAGGGCTGTTACTAGTAATTAGAAACAGCCCTCTTTGCCCTTTTTATTTTACATGTTAAGTTAAGCAGTTAGGTCAAATCTATCGAGGTTGGTGACTTTGGTCCATGCGGCTACAAAATCCTGTATGAATTTTCCCTGAGCATCTTCGCAGGCATATACCTCTGCCAGTGCGCGCAACTCTGAGTTAGATCCAAATATAAGGTCTACTCGGGTGCCAGTCCATTTAAGTTCGCCAGTTCTGCGGTCACGACCTTCAAATACATTTTGCTCATTTGATGCAGCACTCCACTTGATGTTCATATCCAGTAGGTTTTGGAAGAAGTCATTGGATAGTGTACCTACTCGATTAGTAAACACTCCATGTGCCGACTTATTGTAGTTGGTGCCCAATACACGCATGCCACCTATGAGTACTGTCATTTCGGGTGCCGTAAGGGTTAAAAGTTGAGCTTTATCTAGCAACATTTCTTCTGCTGATGATTTTACATTGCGTTTGATGTAGTTGCGGAATCCATCTGCTTTTGGTTCTAGGACAGCAAATGACTCTACATCGGTTTGGGCTGCGGTAGCATCAGTGCGTCCGGGAGTGAAAGGAACTTTCAGCGGATGACCTGCGTTATTAGCAGCCTGCTCTAGTGCAGCACAACCACCCAGCACGATTAGGTCGGCGATAGACACTTGTTTGCCATCGGTTTGCGCTTTGTTGAACCCATCTTGGACAGACTCCACTACACTTAATACGGTGCTTAGTTCTCCAGGATTATTAACCTCCCAATATTTTTGTGGAGATAGGCGTATACGTCCACCATTGGCACCACCTCTCTTGTCTGAGCCACGGAATGTAGAAGCAGAAGCCCATGCGGCTGAAACGAGTTGTGAAATGGTAAGACCAGAGTTTAGTAGTTTTTCTTTTAGAGCAGCAACGTCGTCTCCATCAATTAATTGGTGATTCACTGCAGGTACAGGGTCTTGCCATATCAGTACTTCAGCAGGTACTTCTGGTCCTAAATATCTATTGCGAGGACCCATATCGCGGTGCGTGAGCTTGAACCATGCCCGCGCAAAGGCGTCAGCAAACTCGTTGGGGTGCTCAAAGAAGCGGCGAGATATTTTTTCGTAAGCAGGATCTTCTCTCAGGGCCAAATCTGTGGTGAGCATAAAAGGCGCATGTTTTTTATTGGGGTCGTGTGCATCAGGTACTGTGCCTTCGCCGGCATTGCCTTTAGGTTTCCACTGGTGTGCACCAGCTGGGCTCTTTGTAAGTTCCCATTCAAACCCGAACAGATTTTCGAAGTAGTTGTTGCTCCATTGGGTAGGAGTGGTAGTCCATGCACCTTCCAGACCGCTGGTAATAGTGTCTGCACCACTGCCAGAGCCATAGGTATTGTGCCAACCTTGGCTTTGTTGTTCTATGCCAGCAGCAGCAGGTTCTTTACCTACATATTTGCCTGGGTCAGCAGCACCATGCGTTTTGCCAAAGGTGTGCCCACCAGCTATGAGTGCTACTGTTTCTTCATCATTCATGGCCATTCTGCCAAAAGTCTCGCGTATGTCTCTTGCAGATGCTATAGGGTCTGGAGTTCCATTTGGTCCTTCGGGGTTTACATATATCAGGCCCATTTGCACTGCTGCAAGGGGGTTTTCCAGTTCACGGTCTCCGGTGTATCTTTTATCGTCCAGCCATTCTTTTTCGGCACCCCAGTATATATCTTCTTCCGGTTCCCACACATCTTCACGGCCACCAGCAAAACCAAACGTTTGGAGGCCCATAGACTCTAGTGCGCAATTGCCTGCCAAAATCATAAGATCTGCCCATGAAATTTTGTTGCCATACTTCTTTTTTATTGGCCACAGTAGCAATCTTGCTTTATCCAAATTAGTATTATCGGGCCAGCTATTGAGCGGTGCAAAACGTTGTGTGCCTGAGCCACCACCACCTCTGCCATCAGAAATGCGGTAGGTGCCTGCACTATGCCACGCCATTCTTATGAAGAAAGGACCATAATGTCCATAATCGGCAGGCCACCAGTCTTGTGAAGTGGTCATCAGATCGAATAAATCTTTTTTCAGTGCACCCAAGTCAAGGCTTTTGAATGCCTCAGCATAGTTGAACGAAACATCCATCGGATTGGATAATGATGAATTCTGACGAAGAATATTCAACTTTAGCTGATTAGGCCACCAGTCTCGGTTACTGGTACCGTTTCCGGCCGTTTGTTTGATTGCTCCACCCGAAAATGGACACTTTGCGGCTCCATTGCCTGATGCCATTGCACCATGAGGATTATTTTGTTCCATAAGCTTTTGTTTTATGAGATATGATATGAGTAAAGATATACTATTCCTTTCCATCTATTCTTATGTAATACTTTATAAGCAAATAGGGTTTAAGTATAGAATTAGTTTCGCAAAATATTTTAATGATGTAAGCATCAGTATTTAAAAAAGGCATTCCGCGCAATTGGGCTCTGTGATATAGATGTAATGGCAAAAAGTGAGCTTAGCGGAAACGTGATTGAATTGAGGTATACGCGGTCAGATGATGTTTTTGCATTTTATTAATTAATTTCCTACCTTGCTAAGCAGAAAATATTGCAATACTTGTACTATGAAATTATTATTACGTTTTTGCTTTTCATTGGCTTTATTGTTTGTAACGGCTACAAAGTATACAACTGCACAAACTGTAGTGTATACTAATAACTTTACGGCAATACCTGGGTTTCCTCCAGCTGGTTTTACTATAGTAGGAGGCAGTTCTGATGTCACACTTGGTAGCGATGCATCTATGCTAGTAGGTGGGCCAGTGGGGTCGGTAGTGCTTACAACCAATGAGCTTGCGGCTTGGGTTTCTGCTGCATCGTTTCCAGTAGGTATTTTGAACAATGGCTATTGTCATGCCACTGCGCCGCTGGCAGGCTATTTAGCGCCTTTCAATCCTACATTGTCTCTGAATGCATTTACGGTAAGGTGGACATTTAATATGAGAACGTCTACCTTGCCCACAGGTATTGGTAGTGGAGCAGATAATGCGGTGGTGGTGCTGGCTTGTACCGACCCTAATGTACATAACGCTGGGAACGGATATGCTGTAACATTCAACAATGGAGTGCCAGGCAGTTTTAGGCTGATAAGATATACAGGTGGATTGTGGGGTACTGTAACAACATTGACTACATCATCGCCAGTATTGGCTGCACCTACCAACTATGCAAGTATAAGGGTAACATATAACCCACTTACCAATTTTTGGAGTTTGTTTGTAAGAGACGATGGAGCGGCATCATTTGCCGATCCTGCTATAGGCACACTAGTACTCGAGGGAACATCTACAGATGCTACCTATACTTCGGTAGCTATGTCGCACTTTGGTTTTTACGGCAATTATTCGGTAAGATATGTGGGAGTAGGTCCTGATGTACAGAACGCATATTTTGACAATTATACTGTAAGTACACAATGCCCAGATATAGAGGGAGACCTCAACATTTGCAGAGGTTCTACTGGCTTATTGACACATCCGGTGCCTGGTGGTGTATGGACAAGTCTAAACCCTAGTGTAGTGACAATTAATCCAGTAACAGGTGTCATAACAGGTCTGGTGGTAGATACTTGCACCATCATATATACGAGTAGCACCTGTACAGCTGTGGGTGTGGTAAATGTGATTTCTATAGCGGGACCGGGTCCTATAACAGGTATTTTATCGCGTTGCGAAGGAGACACTACTACCCTTTATTCTACTACTACCAGCCCAGCAAGCTCATGGAGCAGCAGCAACACATCTATAGCTACTGTAGGTGCCCTAACGGGGCTTGTGACTGGTGTAACAGCAGGTACTGCAACCATTACCTATCAGAATTTGCCAGGCTGTAGGAGCACAGCAATTGTGACTGTCAATCCGCAACCAGGCCCAATAACTGGCACACTATCGCTGTGCATAGGCAACAATGCGACATTGCTTAACACATCTGCTGGCGGAGTATGGGCATCCACTTCTCCATTAGTTGCTTCAATTACAAGTGGTACAGGAGTTATAAGTGCGCTTGCTGCCGGTACTTCTACTATCTCTTACACATTGCCAGAGGGTTGTTTTAGTACAGCCACCGCTACTGTCAACACATCTCCATCGGCAATCACTACTACAGCAGCGTTTACAGTGTGTGTGGGTAACACAGTTCCGCTAAGTTGTTCGCCAGTTGGGGGTACTTGGTCGTTTAGTGGTGCAGGTATTATTTCATTAGATGCGTTTGGTATAGTAACTGGTTTAAGTGCTGGTACTGCAGAGATATCTTACACCGTAGCATCTGGTTGTCGTAGTACGGTAATTGTGACAGTGGTAGGCGCAGTTGCAGCTATAACTGGCACTGCCACTGTATGCGAAGGACGCACTTCGTTGTTAAGTAGCGCATCTACCGGAGGAACCTGGAGCAGTAGTAACGTAGCTGTAGCCACTGTGAATGCTGCAGGATTGGTAACAGGTGTAACTACTGGTACGGCTACTATTACTTATTCATTGGGTGTAGGCTGTACAGCTACACGAATTATAACCGTTAATACCTCTCCTGCGGCTGTAACAGGTGTAGCAGTAATATGTGCCGGACAATCTACTGCATTGAGTACTGTAACACCTGGAGGCACCTGGGCTAGTAGTAATATTACTGTTGCGATTGTAGACATAGCATCGGGGGTAGTGACCGGAAATGTGGCTGGTACTGCCGCCATAAGTTACATCATACCTAATGGGTGTTTCAGTACTGAAGTAGTTACGGTTAATCCTATACCTACTGTACCATCAGGTACCGCTACGGTATGCCAAGGAAGTACGACAACACTTATCTCGACACCGTCAGGTGGTGCATGGAGTAGCAGCGACAATACCGTAGCTACGGTGGCCGCTGGTGTAGTGACAGGAGTAACGGTAGGAACCGCTACAATAACTTATACGGCCAGTGGTTGCATTAATACTCGTACCGTAACTGTGTTAGCTACCCCTAATGCAATAGGTGGTACACCAGCTGTGTGCCTAGGGCTAACTACTACCCTTACAAATACTACGCCAGGAGGCACATGGAGCAGTAGTAATGCTACGGTAGCATCTGTGGTAGGGGCTACTGGAGTAGTGACTGGTAACGTGGCTGGTGTGGTGAATATCAGTTATACAATAGGCAATGGGTGTTTCCGCACCCGCTCATTTACTGTTAATCCGCTTCCAGCTGCTATAGGTGGACCTTCGTCTGTATGTCCGGTTTCTACTATTACACTTACCAATACATCCGGTGGAGGCACGTGGGCCAGCAGCAACGTTGCTATAGCAACGGTAGTGTCAGGCACTGGTGCTGTGACAGGTGTAGCTAGTGGTACTACTACTATAACGTACACATTAGCTACAGGTTGTATTACTACCAGAGTAGTAACTGTAATAACAGCACCAGTTTCTTCTATCACTCCTATTGGCGATACAGTGCTTTGCCCAGGCGATTTTGTAACGCTTACTGGTGCTACTACAGCAGGTGCTACTTATCAGTGGTTTGTGGGTGGTGTACCAGTAGCTGGTGCCATTACACCCACATATATTGCTAACACATCTGGTAGCTATCAGGTGCGTGTGAGCATTGCTACAGGTTGTGCTACTTTATCTACGCCTATGGCTATAACAGTGGCACCAGCAACTGCCACTATAACAGTACCAGGAGGCACCACTTCTACATGTGCTGGTACACCCATAGTGCTCAATGCCAATACTGGAACGGGTCTTACTTATCAGTGGGAGCTGGCTGGTGTGCCTATTGCTGGTGCTACAGGCAGTAGCTATAGCGCTCTTACTGCTGCTTCTTATGCTGTCCGTGTAACCAATTTGGCTGGATGTTGGGCGGTTTCTGCACCTGTGACGGTAGTGGTAAATGCCTCCCCATCTAATGTAATTAGTGTTTCAGGTCCTCTTACTTTTTGTGCGGGCAATACACTAACCATCAGTGCTGTACTAGGTGCTGGCAATACTTACCAATGGTATAACACAGCGGGCGCAATTTCTGGCGCTACCAACGTAACCTATGCAGCTACGACCACTGGCGATTATTATGTAGAGATTACCAACTCCACTGGTTGCACCATCGCATCTGCGATTAGCTCGGTAGTTGTCAATCCATTGCCCGATGTAACTATCACACCTGGAGGACCTTTAGTGTTTTGTAATGGTAGTGGTGTATCGCTCAATGCTGTGCCGGGCTTTAGTTATCAATGGTATCGGAATGGAGTAGCATTGGCGGGAGCCAATAGTATTTCTTATGCAGCTACATCTAGTGGTGGTTACAGAGTACGTGTGGTAAATGCAGCTACGGGATGTGCAGCTACAACGCTTGCCGACACTATCGTTACAGTAATCATAGCCCCCAATGCTATTGCGCTCACTCCAGCTAGGTTCTGTTGGGGAGGTAGTGCATTGCTTTCTACTAGTGTTTCGGGTTTGGGTAGTGCGTTAGGGTATCAATGGTTGTTTAACGGTACGCCTATTCCGGGCGCTACAGCTCCTAGTTACAGTGCTGGTGCCACAGGCAATTATACCTGCGACATCAATGTGCCTGGTAGCTGCACCGTACTCACCACGGCAATACCAGTAGCAGAAGTGCCTTTACCAAATCCACCAGTGGCATTTAATGGTGCCGCTATGTATACCAGCGGCGTATATGTAAGTTATCAGTGGTACAAAAACCTGATAGCGATACCTGGAGCTACAGCGGCTACTACACCCGCCACAGGTAACGGAAACTACAAAGTAGCGGTGACCGACACCAATGGATGCCAGGCAGTATCCGCCACTTATGTACTTAATGGCTGGACGGGACCTACTAATGTCGCTGACATCAACACTACAGACATCACCATCTATCCCAACCCTGCAAGTGGCAAGGTCTATATTACTAGTACACAAACTGTAAGGGCTATTGTAAGCAGCATAGATGGCAGGAAAATGCTAGATGTGCCAGCGGCAGAGTTGTTAGACTTGAGCACACTAGCAGATGGTGTGTATATGATAGCTGTTTATGACCAACAAAACACATTACTCAAAAATCAGAAGTTGATAAAGACGGCTCAGTAAATGTTGAGGATGATAAGTAAACGAGCGGCTAATTCTTTGGGGAGTTAGCCGCTCGTTTACTGATAATAGGAAGTGATATCTTACTGAACTGTTTCCTTTATTACCATTGCCTCCAAGAACTTCAGTACATCCTTCATTTTTTTCATGCGGTCTACTACGAGCAGGAAGTTTTTACCTACTTGTTTCAAGCGGGCGTTGGTGGTGCGGGTTTGTATATGTAGTAGAATATGGTTGAATGTTTCTGATTCGAAATAGGGCGAGTCTGGGTTGCTGACGAAGTACAGGCGCATCTGCTCGTTCTTAATAATCAGCTTTTCAAATCCTAGTTCGCAAGCCACTGTGCGGCAACGCAGTGTAGTAAACAGGTCTTCGACCGACGATGGTATCGGTCCAAAACGATCTTGTAGTTCTACAGCAAATTTATTCAGTTGCTCTTCTGTTTCTAGGTCATCTAGTTGTGTATAAAGCGATAGTCTTTCCGTGATATTGGCTACATAGCTGTCGGGTATCAATATCTCTAGGTCGGTATCGATGGTGCAGTCGCTAACGAAGTCTTTTTTGCGGTCTAGCTCTTCTTTGAATACCTCTTTGAAATCACTTGTTTTCAATTCACGCATGGCTTCGGCTAGGATTTTCTGGTACATCTCAAAGCCAATATCTGCTATGAACCCACTTTGCTCGCCACCTAGTAGGTTGCCTGCTCCGCGAATGTCCAAATCACGCATAGATATTTGAAAACCACTACCCAACTCGCTAAATTGCTCTAATGTTTGTAATCGCTTGCGACTGTCGCTTGGCAGCAGGCTCATTGGTGGTGCTATTAGATAGCAGAATGCTTTTTTGTTGCTTCTGCCCACACGGCCACGCAACTGATGCAGGTCGCTGAGCCCAAACTGGTGGGCGTTGTTGATGATAATAGTATTGGCATTAGCAATGTCTACACCACTCTCAACAATGTTGGTACAGCATAATACATCATACTTGCGTTGTATGAAGTTAAATAGTGCTTCTTCCAGCAGGTGACCTTCCATTTGACCATGTGCCATACCTACACTCAGATCAGGACATAGGTTGCGAATAAGCCCAGCCATTTCGGGTAGGCTCTGAACTCTGTTGTGAATAAAAAACACCTGACCACCACGCTCTGTTTCGTAGTAGATCGCGTCTCTGATAGCATATTCGTCGAACACTAGCACCTCCGTATGTACTGGTTGTCTATTGGGTGGAGGAGTATTGATGATGCTGAGGTCGCGTGCGTTCATGAGCGAGAACTGCAACGTGCGAGGTATGGGTGTAGCAGTGAGTGTAAGTGTATCTACATTAGCACGTAGTTCCCTTAGTTTTTCCTTTGCGCCCACCCCGAATTTCTGCTCCTCGTCTATTATGAGTATGCCAAGATCTTTAAACTTAGCATCCTTGCCCAGTATGGCATGAGTGCCTATAATGATGTCTATTTTTCCTTCTTCCAGTCTTTTAAAAGTCTCTTTTTTTTCCTTGGCTGATTTGAAACGGTTGATGTAATCTACATTGCATGGAAAATCTTTTAACCGCTCTTTAAATGTGTTGTAGTGTTGGTAGGCAAGTATGGTGGTAGGTACTAGTACAGCCGCTTGTTTACTATCGGCAACAGCTTTGAAAGCAGCTCTAACAGCTATTTCCGTTTTGCCAAAGCCCACATCTCCACACACCAGTCTATCCATTGGCGCTGGCGACTCCATGTCGCGCTTTACATCGGCAGTAGCCTTGCCTTGGTCGGGGGTGTCTTCGTAAAAGAATGAAGCCTCCAACTCTGTTTGCATGTAGCTATCTGTGCTAAATGCAAACCCTTCCGATGCTTTCCTTTTGGCATACAACTTTATGAGGTCGGCGGCTATATCTTTAACCTGTTTTTTGGTTTTGTTTTTCAGCTTTTGCCACGCGTCACTGCCTAGTTTGTTTACCCTTGGTACTGTGCCTTCTTTGCCTGTGAACTTGGTGATTTTATGCAGCGAATTGATGTTGACATATAGCACATCATTGTCGCGATAGATGATACGAATGGCTTCTTGCATATTGCCATTCACCTCTATTTTTTGTAGCCCACTATACACGCCTACCCCGTGGTCTATGTGGGTCACGTAGTCGCCAGGTGCAAGGTCGCGCAGCGCACGAAGTGTGAGAGCCTTGCCTTTAGAGTATGCTTGTTTTACATTGTATTTGTGGTAGCGCTGAAAAATCTGGTGATCGGTGTAGCAAATTACTTTTTTGTCGTGGTCTATAAAGCCCTTGCTGATAGACGTAGCTACGGGTACAAAGTTGATGCCAGCATTAAGGTCGTCGAATATGCTCCGTAACCGCTCTAGTTGTTTGGGGTTTTCTGCAAAAATATAGGGTACGTATTTGTTGGCAGAGTGTTTTTGGAGATCGCTTATAAGCAGGTTGAACTGGCGGTTGAAAACTGGTTGCTCCTCTGTAGCAAACTGAAAGGTAGTATCGATTTTATCGCCCGTTATTTTTTCCAGCGAGTGGTTATACCATTCCAGCAGGTGTCTGTCTTTTATCTTTTCTTTCCAAGTGCCGTCAGTTTCAAAGTCGGCTCTCGATAGTTCTTTCAGCCATTGTTCTTCATGGTCTATAGCTACTTGCCCCGTATGCATTCTGTCGGGCAGGTCGCTGGCCATTTTTTCTATTCTGCCTATCGTGAAGTTGAAATCCTTTGCCCAAATAATAGTGTTGCTGGGCAAAAAATCTAGCAATGATATCTTTTCTTTTGCTTCGAATTTAGTCTCAATGTTGGGAAGAATAGATACTTGTAGCAGTTTGCGCTCAGAAAGCTGCGTTTCGGGGTTGAAGATGCGTATGCTGTCTACCTCGGTGTCAAATAGCTCTATGCGGTAGGGGTGTTCATTGCCAAAGGAGTATATATCTAATATGCCGCCACGCATAGCAAATTGCCCTGGCTCGTAGACAAAATCTTCTCTGCGAAAACCTAATGAAACAAATTTATCAAGTAAGGCATCTACATCCAGGTTTTCGCCTACTTTAATACTTATCATATTGTCGGCCAGCGACAGTGGATTGACTACCTTTTCGAATAGCGCTTCGGGATAGGTGACCAACACTTTTTTATTGGTTTTTTTTCCAGTAAACTTTGTAAGCGCTTCTGTGCGCAGCATTACGTGACTGCTATGAAGTTCGGTGAAGTTGCCACTGCGCTTAAATGAGTCAGGAAAAAAACAAATATCCAGTCCTTTCGTGAGGTGCTCTATGTCGTTGTGAAAGTATGCGGCGTCTTCTTTGTCGTTTAGCACAAAGACGTGATTGGCATCTGCTATTTGCCACAATGCTGCTGCTAAAAAGTTGACAGAGGACCCTCTCAGATTATCGAGATATATTCTTAATTTATGTCCGGGCAACAAACTCCCGGCCGCAATTTGTTTTATGCGGATATCATTCTGGTACAACCCCTGCAACACCTCAAGATTCATCGGGCAGCAAAGGTATGCAAAATAGACATTGAGGTATGCGTTTGTAGTAGGCCGTATCTATTTTATAGAGGGTGCTATTGTATTATCTACTATTTTTACTGCTTATACTTATTTGAATGAAGCAGTTATTGTCTTTTGGGTTATTATTTGTTATCCTTATGTCTTCCTGCACGCGAACATGGAATCAGAGCAACAAAGACGCTTTTAAGGAAGCCTGTATGGATGATGCTAAAACATGGATAAACGACCCATCGAAAGCACGCACGTATTGCGACTGTGTTATGATAAAACTCATAGACAAATACCCTAATGTAAATGATGCACTGGATAACATAGAATTACTGTCTAGAGACCCTGAAATACAGACATGCCGAATACCCATATTGAAATGAGGTATGTTGAACCTAGTTAAAAACTACATACATAACCCACGCACCAAGGTAGGCTAGTACCCCCATGTAGGCAAATTGAATGATGGGATATTTCCAGCTTCTGGTTTCGCGCTTTACGATAGCTAGTGTACTCATACATTGCATAGCAAATGCGTAAAATAGGAGCAATGATAAACCTGTGGCAAGTGTATAAACAGGTGTTCCATCTCCTCGTTTGGCATCTCGCATTTTTTCTGTAAGTGTTTTTGTATCTGCGTTGCTGCCTCCCACACTATATAAAGTGGCCATAGTGCCTACAAATACCTCTCGGGCAGCAAAAGATGTTATGAGTGCAATGCCTATCTTCCAGTCGTAACCCAGTGGGCGAATTGCCGGTTCAATAGCATGCCCCATAATGCCTGCAAAAGAGTTTTCTAGCTTTTCGGTAGCCATTTCGTTTTTTATGGTTTCTTTATTCTCAGGATGAACCAGCAGTTGAGCGGCATATTTATGTTCCACAGCTTCCATCCTGCTAGGAGGTCCGTAGGCTGCCATTGCCCATAGTATTACGGACAATATTATGATTACCTTGCCCACATCACGAATGAAAATCTTGCCTTTTTCAAGCATAGTGATACCTACGTTTTTCCACCGTGGCGCTCTATATACGGGCAACTCCATTAGGAAAAAAGTACGTTCTTTCGTTTTCAGTAGGACGTCCATAGCCCAAGCTACTATCAGTGCCATCGCAAAGCCTGCAAGATACAGCCCCATTAGTACCAACCCTTGAAGGTTGAAAATCCCTAACAATTTGTGGTCTGGTATTACCAGTCCTATAAGCATGGTATATACTGGCAGTCTGGCAGAACAGCTCATAAGGGGGGTTACCAGTATAGTTATTAGTCTTTCTTTGCGGTTTTGTATAGTGCGCGCTGCCATAATAGCAGGCACAGCGCACGCCATACCACTTATTAATGGCATTACAGATCTGCCGTTAAGCCCTGCAGTGCGCATTATTCGGTCAGTAAGAAAGCTGATTCGAGCCATATAGCCGCTATCTTCCAATATCGTAATCAGCCCAAAAAGAATCATAATTTGAGGTACAAAAATGGCTACACCTCCAAGGCCCGCTAAAATACCATTTACTAGAAAATCATTGACCATTCCTGCAGGCAGCACGCCACTCAGCCATTGACCAGCTGTTGCAAAAGCTTGCTCCGTCCAGTCCATGGGGTATTGCGCGAGCCAAAATATGGATTGGAAAATTATAAATAACACAATGAGTAGTATAGCATTTCCCCAAATAGGGTGCAGCAGTGTTTTGTCGATACGGTCGCTGATAATCATTTTCTTCAATGGACTATCCGTAACAACACATTTCTGAATTACTGTGTCTATTTTTTTATATCTGAGTATAATTTCTTCAGCCTGTATTTTAGATTTCTGAAAATCAGATTCTCCCAGCAATGCGGCTATTTGAATTCTATTTGCTGCGTTAATATATTGTAGGCCTGCGTAGTTGCATGCTATATGCAGGGCAGCATAGGTACTGTTTTGGTGGCAAATGTTTTTTATTTCATGCATGTAGCTTTGGCTCAATGCAGGAAGGGATATAAAATCAGGTTGAGTTATAGGTGGAGTATTGTATAAATCTTCAATAGATTTTCGTAGTTGAGTTAACCCTTTACTTTTTCTGGGATTGACGGGAATTACAGGCACCCCCATCATTCTTTGCAACCCAGCAGTATCGATGGTTATTCCTTTGCTAGTAGCAATGTCCATCATAGATAGCGCAATAATAACTGGAGTTTTCAGGTCCATTATTTGTGAGCAAAACAGTAAGTTGCGCTTGAGGTTGGCAGCATCTGCCACAACTATTATTAGGTCCGGTCTATTTTCATTCTCATGATTCAACAAAACCTCATAGGTTACTTGTTCATCTGCGCTTTTGGGATACAGGCTGTAAGTACCGGGTAGGTCTATTATATCAGCAGTTAGGATTTCAGATATTTTAGAAACACCAGTTTTTTTGTCTACAGTTACACCCGGAAAGTTGCCTACTTTCTGGTTCAGCCCTGTTAGTGCATTAAATAGTGAACTTTTTCCGCTGTTGGGGTTGCCCACCAATGCTATTGTATATTGCCGCTGCATGAATCGGCTACAAATGTACATAATGTGTTGGGGCAATATACTTTTAGTGTTGCTTAAGGAGTTAAAATTTTCGTTTTATGTAAACGATTGTTTGTATCAGAAAAATTCTAATGAAACTCTTATAAGGGTAAGTAAAGGATGATTTGCTAAATTTTGCTAAATATGCATAAAACGCTAAGTGTATCATCCTGTTTATGAGTTGAGAAAATGCTCAGTTTTAATATTGGGCACTTGTTAATCAGAGGTCATTAACAACTCATTAATGATTAAATTTAATATTTGTACAGTATTCCTAGTACTTTTGTTTTCCCATTAGTGTGAGGTATGATTATATATTACAATATATTGTAATGTGGTTATGGTGAAAAATGGGTAAAAAACTGAAATATGAGACCAAAGTCTACATTGCAACTGTCAACAAGTTTTAGGGCAATTATGCTATTGCCAATTATTATGTTGGGTGCTATCAGCGGTTATTCTCAGCTGGCAATACAGTCATTTAACTCTACATATACTGCTGCCAGTAATGGTACAACGTATACTGCCAATGGCGCACAAGGCAGCCCTTTGGAGAGTAATAGTTACTCCTACAGGTTTGGTACTCATAGTGGAACAACTAGTAACATCTTGAACTTTAGTTCGTTTGGAATTGGTTCCAACACCTATGCATATCGTAATATACCAACTGCATTTGTTAAAATCAGAAGGAACGATAACTCGATAGTATCTGGCACAAGGCAGTTATTATGGTATCAAGCTACATCCGATGGTTTAAGTCCTACGCTCAATTTGCGTCAGTCTTATCAGGAAAGTATGGAGATTATGTTTAATGGTGCAAGGGGGCTTAATGCTGGTACCGATAACATATTTAACAACTCAGCAGATGGTAATGGAAATAATAACAACATTGAGCGCTTTGACTATATCATACCAGGTGGATATACAATAGTTGCAAACTCTCAAGAGGGTTTTATAGTAATGGACAGGGGTGTATTAAATGCCCACGATGGATTTTGTGTAGCGGGTATTAAAACATTGAATAGTTCTCAAACACCAAGTTCTTATACATCAGCTCTTAGGCTAAATTCCACCAATTATGGTTCGGTAAATCCTATTGCAATTATGTCGTCAGTGGTTATGAGAAAAGATCCTTCTGATAGCAAATTGGAAGTATCTACTACTACCGACGCTTCTCAGGGAATAGGTGGAGTATTCATACGTTTTTCTGATTTAGGTTTGGCAAATGGAACAGTAGTATACGGTTACTCAGTGTTTGCTGCAGACTTTCCATCTAGTGCAGCTGCATCTAAAATTGTAGACTGGGAAAATGAAGATTATTTTCCTACCAATACTGAGCCAGGTGATGGAGGATTAGATATGCTTGCAGTGTCTGGAGTATTTCAATTGTCAAATGCCCTTGCTCCGCTTGCAAACGACGTAACTAAAACCGTAACATGTAATGTCAATGGTACAGGACAACTTACCGTTCCTTCGCTAAGTGCTACAGACCTAAATAGTGGTGGTGCTATTGCTAGCTACACTATTTTATCTTTACCCTCTGTTGCATCTGGAATATTGTACTACCACAACGGATCCACTTATGTCCCTGTAAGCACTGGTCAGGTATTAACAGTATCTCAGTCTACTTCTCTTAAGTTTGATCCTGCAGATGGGTTTATGGGTAATGCTGTATTTGAGTATTTGGCTACCAACAACTTTGGTTTGTTGTCAAACACTGCCTATGGTACTATTCCTTTTTCTACAATGCCAGTTACCAGTGCAGGTCCTAATATAAGTGTATGTAACGGATCTGTAACTCCATTAACTGCAACTGGTGCAACCACTTACTCTTGGAATCCTAGTTTGAGTCTTTCGTGTAACAACTGTGCTAATCCAAATTTTACAGCCGCAACTACCAGAACTTATACGATCACTGGTAGCAATCCTGGTACAGGATGCGTAAGCACTGCTACACTTACCGTGTCAGTTAACCCGCTACCCACCGTCAGCGCCGGAAGTACCGTTAATATATGTGCCGGAAGTTCTACAACACTTAATGCCACAGGCGGTGCTTCATATTCTTGGACTCCTTCAACTGGACTGTCCTGTACTACATGCGCCAGCCCAGTAGCATCTCCTACAGTTACTACTACATATACAGTAACAGGTACAAATTCATTTGGATGTACTAACAATGCCACTGTAACAGTTAGCGTAAATGCACTACCATCGATTAGTGCAGGCCCAAATGTAACCCGTTGTGCTGGAGTACCAGCAGTACTTACTGCCACTGGTGGTGTGAGTTACAATTGGACATCAAATCCTTCTTTATCTTGTACTGCTTGTGCTAGCACTAACGCTACACCTACAGTAACAACCACCTACACAGTTACGGGTACAGGTGCTAATGGGTGCACTAAAACAGCTAGTGTCACAGTTTCTGTAAATGCATTCCCGACTGTCAGTGCAGGTTCAGGAGTTGCAATATGTACAGGCGGAAGCACTGTGCTAAATGCAACTGGTGCGGCATCATATATCTGGTCTCCATCTACCGGGTTATCATGTACAAACTGTGCTAGCCCTACAACTACCACTACTGGCACAAGAACATATACTGTAACTGGTACTGCAGCAAATGGATGCTCTGCTTCTGCGACGGTAACCGTTACAGTAAATCCACTACCTGATGTTAGTGCAGGAACTGGTGTAGCTATTTGCTCGGGAGTAGGTACTACATTAAGTGCAACAGGTGCATCTACTTATGTATGGACGCCTGCTACAGGTTTGTCTTGTACTACTTGTACAAACCCTGTTTCAAATCCTTCCGCTACAACTACCTATACTCTTACCGGTACTAGTGCATTAGGTTGTGTAAAAACATCTACTATAACAATATCTGTGAATAGCTTGCCAACTGTAGGTGTTAGCAGCAATACCACGATTTGTACTGGAGGCAATACACCGTTGACTGCTACAGGTGCTGTATCATATGTGTGGACACCAGCAGCTGGCTTGTCTTGTGCTAATTGTGCGACGCCAATTGCTGCACCAGCGGCTACTACAACCTACACAGTTGTGGGTACTAACGCCACAGGATGTACTAATTCCGCTTCCGTAACGGTAAGCGTTAATCCCTCAGCTTCTTTGATTACTGGCCCATCAAGCATGTGCACAGGATCATCTATCACACTTAGTTCCACTACTTCTGGTGGTACGTGGAGTAGTAGTAACCCTTCAAGAGCTACCGTGACATCGAGTGTAGGAGTGGTAACAGCAGTATCAACTGGTACAGTTGTGATATCATATATATTGCCAACCGGTTGTTATGTTACCCGTACAGTTACTGTTAATCCATCTTTATCTGCATCTGCAACAGGCACAAACGCTACTTGTTTTGGAGGAAATACTGGATCTATTAATTTAACCGTAAGTGGAGGTACATCACCTTTTACGTATTCTTGGAGTAATGGATCGAACACGCAAAATATTTCTGGACTCGTTGCTGGTACCTACACAGTCAATGTTACCGACTCAAAAGGCTGTTCAGGATCTACTTCTCAAACTATTTCACAACCTAGTCAAATATCATTTTCTGCAACTTCCAGTAATGTAAGCTGTAACGGCGGATCAAATGGCTCAATTGATCTTACGGTAAATGGAGGCACGTCACCATACACTTATTTATGGAATGGTGGTGCAACTACTCAAGATCGTACTGGTCTAAGTATGGGGACTTACACGGTGACGGTTACAGATGCAAATGGTTGTAATGGCACGACTACAAGAACAATAACACAACCGACAGCACTGTCTGCTGCAACAACTGCTACTAATGTAAACTGCAATGGTGGTTCGAACGGTACGATAGACCTTACCGTAACCGGAGGCGCATCAGGTTATACGTATAGCTGGAGCAATGGTGGTACTTCTCAAGACCTCAGTGGATTGACAGCTGGTACATATAGCGTTATTGTAACTGATGCCAATAGCTGTACGACAACAGTTTCTCAATCAGTTTCTCAACCAGCTACATTAAGTGCCGCTACTACGTCAACGAACGTTAATTGCAATGGTGGTGCTAACGGAACTATCGATTTAACAGTAACAGGTGGCACAACTCCTTACAGTTATTTGTGGAATGGCGGTGCTACAACACAAGATCGGACTGGACTTACAGCTGGCACCTACAGTGTTACAGTAACAGATATAAAAGGTTGTACAACTTCTACTACAAAAACCATTACTCAACCAGCAACATTGACAGCTACCGCAAGTGCTACTAATGCATTGTGTTTTGGTTGTGCTAATGGTACTGGTTCTTTAAGTGTGTCTGGTGGAACTACTCCTTATACTTACAACTGGAGCAATGGTGCTACAACCCAGAATGTAACAGGTTTGGTAGCCGGAACTTATAGTGTTACAATTACGGATGCCAATAGCTGTAGTGTAGTAAGAACAATAACAATTACTCAACCAGCATTATTTGCTGCTACAGTAGTAGCAACAAACGTAGGTTGTAATGGTGGTGCTACTGGTGCTGCTGACCTAACTGTAACTGGTGGTACCACACCATATACATACAACTGGAGCAATAGTGCAAGTACGCAAGATATTAGTGGTCTGGTAGCTGGCACGTATAGTGTGTTGATTACCGATGCTAATGGATATACATTAACTAAAACAGCAACTATCACTCAACCTTCAGCGTTGTCAGCATCTGCCACTCATACAAATGTTAGCTGCAATGGTAATAATAATGGTACAATCGATGTAACAGTTACAGGTGGTACTTCCCCTTATTCTTACCTGTGGAATACAGGTGCTACTAGTCAGGATCGCGCCGGACTTATAGCGGGTACCTATAGTGTTACAATAACTGATGCTAATGGCTGTACCACTACTACAAACAAAACAATAACACAACCTGCAATATTAACTATCTCGGCTACATCGACCAATGTTAGTTGTAATGCAGGTACTAACGGTGCAATAGATGTATCGGTAGCTGGTGGAACTGCTCCTTACACATATTTATGGAACGGAGGTGCCACTACCGAAGACCGCACTGGTTTGACTGTCGGCACATTTAGTGTTGCAGTTACCGATGCAAATGGGTGTACAGTTTCTACAACAAAAACTATAACTCAACCAGCAATACTGGCCGCCTCTGCTACATCAACAAACGTTAACTGTAACGGTGGATCAAACGGTACAATAGACCTTACAGTAACTGGCGGTACTACTGCTTACACTTATAGCTGGAGCAACGGCGCATCTACTCAAGACCTGAGTGGCTTAGCTGCAGGTACGTACAGTGTAGCAGTAACAGATGCAAACGGTTGTACAGCAACAGCAAGCAAAACAATCACACAGCCAGCAACCCTAACTGCCACTGCAAGTTCAACGAACGCCTTGTGTTTTGGTTGTGCTAATGGTACTGGTTCATTGAGCGTAGCTGGAGGAACAACACCATATACCTATAGCTGGAGTAACAGTGCTACCACACAGAACGTAACTGGTCTAGTGGCGGGTACTTATAGTGTAACAATAACAGATGCCAAAGGATGTTCTACTGTTAAATCTATAACAATAACTCAACCATCAGTATTCGCTGCTACGGTAACGAACACTAACGTAAGTTGTAACGGTGGTGCTAATGGTACAGCTGACCTTACTGTAACTGGTGGTACTACTCCATATACTTACAGCTGGAGCAATGCAGCTACTACTCAAGACCTGAGCGGTCTGGTAGCTGGTACTTACAGCGTATTGATTACAGATGCTAATGGTTATACACTAACTAAATCAGTAACTGTAACAGAACCAGCAACACTAGCTGCATCTGCCACGTCAACTAATGTAAACTGTAATGGTGGTGCTAACGGTACTATCGACCTTACTGTAACTGGTGGTACAACAGCATATACTTACAATTGGAGCAACGGAGCAACTACACAAGACCTGAGTGGCTTAGCTGCTGGCACGTACAGTGTAACAGTAACTGATGCAAATGGTTGTACAGCAACTGCAAGTAAAACTATCACTGAGCCAGCTACACTGACTTCGTCAGCTACTTCAACGAACGCCTTGTGTTTTGGTTGTGCTAATGGTACTGGTTCATTGAGTGTAGCTGGTGGTACAACCCCATACACTTATAGCTGGAGCAATGGTGCAACTACACAGAACGTAACTGGTCTGGTAGCTGGTACCTACAGTGTGTTAATTACTGATGCCAAAGGATGTACTACAACACAAACTATAACAATCACTCAACCTTCAGTATTTGCTGCTACTGTAACAAATACTAACGTAAACTGTAACGGTGGTGCTAACGGTACTGCTGACCTTACTGTAACTGGTGGTACTACTCCATATACTTACAGCTGGAGCAATGCTGCTACTACCCAAGACCTGAGCGGTCTGGTAGCAGGTACATACAGCGTATTGATTACAGATGCTAATGGTTATACACTAACTAAATCAGTAACTGTAACAGAACCAGCAACACTAGCTGCTTCAGCTACATCAACAAACGTTAACTGTAATGGTGGTGCTAACGGT
>CAMDNC010000037.1 GCA_945902755.1 Flavipsychrobacter stenotrophus | reverse complement strand
TAAATAAACAGAGAGTTGTTTTATCTTGTTGCCAACAATGATCAACTACAACACCAAAGACTGGATTGTAAACATATTCGTCTTCAAAAAAGCCGATACACTCAGGCAATTACTACCTGCCATACTATTAGTATGTGTTTACTCAGGTGCAATAGTATATCTGGAGACTACCTTTTTCAACTTTCCGGAGAGTAGCCCTATCAGGCATTTTGGTGTATTACAGACCTTGCTGGGCTTTGTTATATCTATGCTGCTGGTGTTTCGTACCAATACAGCCTATGACCGCTGGTGGGAGGGGCGCAAACTGTGGGGTGCACTGGTAAATAATAGTAGAAACCTAGCTGTGAAAATGAATGCGATGCTACCCGGCAATGACACCAAAAACAGACAGTTCTTCGTAACTATTATCCCCATGTTTGCTGTAGCGCTGCAACAGCACTTGCAGAGCCAAACTGTTCAGTTTGAACTAGACTCAGAACCGCACCCCGAAATAAAGGAAATAGACAACACCAAACACGTACCTAACCAAATAGCATCGCTAATGGCTACCAAAATCAACTTGCTATATAAAGAAGGTATTATTACTGGCGATCAACTTATAACCATCAACCCTGAGCTACAATCTTTCCTAGATATATGTGGTGCTTGCGAGCGAATTAAAAACACACCCATCCCCTACTCTTATAGTGTTTTTATCAAAAAGTTCATTTTTGTGTACACCGTTACCCTACCCATTGGGCTGTCTTTTAGTCTGCATTATTTGCTCATACCCATTGTGGCATTGGTGTTTTATGTGTTGGCAAGCCTTGAGATGATAGCCGAAGAAATAGAAGACCCGTTCGGTGCAGATGCCAATGACCTACCCATGAGTAAAATAGGTGAAAACATAGGTAAGAACGTCAAAGACATTTTGCGCTAACAGCTCACTTTCCTTTTCACGAGCATACTTGTACTATCATACGTTGTAGTTGTTTGGGCAAACGACAGCCAATACGTAACTTGCCATCCCAAATCTAATTAACCGAATATGCAACAATCAATAACTAACGTTACAGTAATAGGCTCTGGCACCATGGGTAATGGTATATGCCACGTATTTGCACAAAGTGGATTTACGGTGAGCATGATGGACATCAAACAAGATGCACTAGACAAAGCAATTGCTACCATATCTAAAAACATGGACCGCCAAGTAGCTAAAGGGTCACTCACCGAAGACGACAAAACACAGGCACTGTCTCGTATCACTACCCACACCGACATGGCAGAGGCAGTAAAAAATGCGCACCTGGTAGTAGAGGCAGCAACAGAAAACATTGACCTGAAACTGAATATTTTTCGCCAGCTAGATGCTTTGTGCCCTACGGGTTGCATACTAGCTTCCAATACTTCTTCTATATCTATTACTCGAATAGCATCTGTTACCAAACGCCCAGATAGCGTAATAGGTATGCACTTCATGAATCCAGTGCCGGTGATGAAACTGATAGAGGTGATAAATGGATATGCTACATCTGCTACAGTCACTCAAACCATCTATAAACTGTCTGAGCAACTGGGCAAAGTGCCTTGTGTAGCTAATGACTATCCGGGGTTTGTGGCCAATCGAATATTGCTACCCATGATAAATGAAGCCATAATAGCATTGCAAGAAGGTGTGGCTGGTGTGAATGAGATCGATACTATTATGAAGCTGGGGATGGCGCACCCTATGGGTCCGTTACAATTGGCAGATTTTATAGGGCTAGATACTTGCCTATCTATACTACAGGTGCTGCATGGTGGCATAGGCAACCCCAAATATGCCCCTGCTACCCTACTAGTAAACATGGTACAGGCTGGCTACCTAGGCGCAAAAACAGGTGAAGGTTTCTACAAATATACACCTGGTAGTAAGGAACTGGTGGTAAGCAATATGTTTGCCTCTAAGGATTGGAATTAGAACGAAAAGAATACTGGTATTTAACATCCAGTTTCACGAATCCCCCCTTGTAAGTTGTAAACACCGCAACGCAAAGGGGGATTTGTTATTTGATTTGTATGATAACGTGGGCACCTATTCACGAAAAAGCGGAACATTACAAACAATTATATTTTTTTGAATTTCCTGAGAAAGTTTCTTTGCTTATATTTACGGTGAATAGTTATAAGTAGCTAAATTTTCGAACTTAGCTCGATCTTCAATCGCTGGAATTTAAGACCAATGATTACTACATTAACAAAAACAAAAAGATGAAAAGAATTCTTCCTCTATTACTGGCAATAGCAGTTGCAACATGTGCTGATGCTCAGACAGTATCATTTAGTGTTCCAATTGCACCATGTAATAATAATGGTGTATTGTCAGCAACTATGACAGGCTTTACCCCTCCACTTACAGTAATTTGGACAACTGAAGGCACTACAAGTACTACCATAGTGCATACAGTAACTGGCCTATCTGATGCACTCACAGGATATAGCGGAGGTCCAGTATCAGTAACAGTCAATGATGGTACATCTACTGCAACTAACAGTTTTGCAGGAGCGCCACCATTTACTTATTCATTGAGTAGTACGGAGTCTATCTGTCCTTTACCCGGTACTGTCACAGGACTAGCCACAGGAGGAACAGCACCCTACATTTATCAATGGTACAACGTTGTTACAGGTTCTGCAGTAGCTACAGGTGCAACTGTAACGTTACCTACCGGACAGTATGGAGTAATGATAACAGATGCTGCAGGATGTAAATATGGATCCAAAGTAAATCCAGATACAGCAACAATTTTGTACACATCATTCACTGCTACCGTTACTGCTACCGACGCTAACTGCACCGATGGTACCGCATCTGTTACTGCCGTATCACCATCAGCAGTTATGCCAGTAAGCTATAGATGGTCTAACGGAGCCACTACGCCCACAATTACTGGACTGTCTACTGGCAACTATACGGTAGAAATAGTAGATGCTGCTGGCTGCATGGCAACAACTGACACTGCCGCATTGTACAATCCATATTCGACATTTGTAAATCAGACCACCGTTATATCACTTCCATTAACGAGCACCCCTGCAACATGTCTGGGATCAGATGGTTCAATAAGCACTTTTGTTTCTGGTGGGGCTGCTCCATACACATATAACTGGAGTAATGGTGCTAATACAGCATCGCAAGCAGGATTGCTATCTGGTATATATCATGTAACAGTAACCGATGCTAATGGATGCACTGGGAACAATAGTGTCTTTTTAGGGTCTTCAAGTACAATCTCTGTCACTACATCTAGCTCGCCAAGCTTGTGTACCAGCCCTACAGGAAATGCAACTGTGATACCTGCTGGTGGCACACCTCCCTATACAATAACCTGGTATACTACTCCAGCCCAAACTAGCACTACTGCTACACTTTTGGCGCCAGGTAGTTATAATTACAGAGTTAGTGATGCTACAGGTTGTTTGCTGGATGGTTTTGTAACTGTACCTCCAGTTAATAACATCAACACCACAATATCCTCAACAAGCCCAATATGTATGGCTGCAAACGGCAGCATCAGCGTAGCTGCAAGCGGAGGCGCTGCCCCATATACATACCTATGGAATACCGGAGCTGCTACAGCAACAGTGAATAGTGTACCTGCCGGCAACTACAGTGTGCGCGTTACTGACAATATGGGATGTAGAGTAAATGTACCTTTTGAACTAGTATCTTACTCGCCAGTAGGAGTTGGTGTTTCTGTAACACAAGCCAGCTGCCTTTATACCAATGATGGCACAGCTACAGCAACGGCTTACGGCGGCACAGCTCCTTACACCTACGGATGGAGTACTGGTGGAAGTACAGCAACCATTAGCAGCCTACCAACAGGCATTTATCAAATGACTGCCACCGATGCAGCAGGATGTATGACTAGACGTAGTGTACACGTGGGCTATGATGCAGCTGAAACAAGCTGCTACTGCGCGATAGAAGGAACAGTATATAACGATACTAATAGCAATTGCACGCAAGATGCTGGCGATAGGGGCATAGCTAATGTACAAATCTTCTGCTCGGGTATAGGCTATACATACACCGACGATAATGGTCATTATTCTTTTATGGTGCCATCGGGCAGCTACACAGTTACTGAGACTGTGATGCCCAACTACTCACTTGCTTCTTGCCAGTTAAATAACCTTGCAGTAACAGCCACAGCTTCTGCTGGATGTGTATTGAATGCCAACTTTGCCAATACTGCTACTGGTGCTCATAATCTGCGTATCAGTACAGCTACTTTAACACCTCCTGTACCAGGGCAAACCATGGTGCAACAAATAGTGATAGCTAATGAAGGTACGGTTACTGAAGATTCAACCTATGTGACGTACAAAACAGATGGCCAGTTGTTTTCGCCTATGTTTACTCCATCTTCTATGTTTGTAGGTAGCCCTTACTATTACACATCTACTGGCATACCATCACTAGCACCAGGAGCAACGGAAAAAATAACTGTAGCCTATAAAGTACCTGCAAATATTGCAGTAGGAACCAGTGTAGCATTTAGAGATACTGTGGGTTACAATAGCCCTGCCAGTACATGGGCAGATGACTACACACCTAGTAACAATGTTCGCAATCATAGCGATGTGGTAGTAGCAACTTACAATGGCAATCGCAAAGAAGTGTATCCAAAAGGTACTGGTGCAAACGGACTGATATACAACAGTGATTCTGTACTAGAATATACGGTACACTTTCAGAATACAGGTAGCTGGTATGCACAAAATGTAGTAATCATAGATACATTGGACAATGACCTTAACTGGACAACTCTACACCCAGTATATGAGTCGGCGCCATGCAAGGTAATGGTGTATCAATCTGGAGCTGTGAAAGTTGCAAAATTCACTTTCAGCAACATAAATATGCCTCCCCAAGCAATAGATGACTTACGGAGCAATGGTATGTTTACTTACACAATTAAAACAAATTCAGGATTAGCAGTTGGTACACAATTTAAGAATCGCGCTTCTATTTATATAGATAATTATGAGCCTGTGGTGACCAATACTACCACTAACACCCTAGGATCAACTGCACCCGGAAGTGTAAACAACAACGTAATTATAAACAGGAACAGCTTTGCAATATACCCTAACCCTGCTAACGGGACATTTAATGCATCAATAAACAGTGATAAGTCAAACACTGCTGCTATGAGTATTACAGATATTACAGGCAGGGTACTACTAACAAAATCAATATTATTACAAGCTGGCAATAACAACATAACTACTGATATCAATCAACTACCTGCTGGCGTATATATAGTAAATGTAAATGCCGGTGGCAAAATAACTTCACAAAAACTAGTGGTAATTAGATAAACATCAAGTAAAGAGTATGAAAACGCCTCCAACATTTGAACGTTGGAGGCGTTTTTACAGAGGGAAATATCTATACACTCAACACCCTAATCATATCTATCATGTCTGGGCTAATGGGTGTGTTGCCTTTCACTACTTTGTCAAAAGGAGTGAAAACCACTCTATCATTAACTACACCAGCCATTACTTGAGTATTGCCTGTTATAAGTGCATTAACTGCGGCATGTCCTAACCGGCTTGCTAGCACTCTATCTGCAAAAGAGGGGGAACCTCCACGCTGAATATGCCCAAGTACACAAGTACGTACATCGAGCTCAGGTAAACGTTTTCTGATAGCATTGTACACTTCTGCAGCGCCACCAAAATCATCGCCCTCGGCTACCACTATAATTTGTACAGTCTTTTTACGTTTGCCGTCGGCTTCTATACGGTTTAGTACCTCTTCTATGTGGGTGGCGGTCTCGGGTATAAGTATATCTTCGGCCCCACAGGCTATACCGCTATTGAGTGCTATGTATCCAGCATCACGCCCCATAAGCTCTATCACAAAAACTCGGTCGTGCGCCTCGGCGGTGTCCCTGATTTTGTCAATAGCTGATACTGCAGTATTTACAGCAGTGTCGAACCCAATGGTAAAATCAGTTCCGGCTAAGTCTTTATCAATTGTACCTGGTAAGCCTACGGCAGGAATAGTATGTTCCTCAAAAAACTTAACCGCACCTCTAAATGTGCCATCTCCGCCTATGAGTATCAAGCCATCTATATTATGACTCTTTAGTGCAGCATATGCTTTGGCTCGCCCTTCTGCTGTCATAAAGTCTTTGCTTCGTGCAGTCTTTAGTATAGTTCCTCCACGCTGAATAATATTGGAGACATCGGTGGTCAGCAGCGAATTTATGTCGCCGTCTATCATTCCCTGATAACCATGCCTGATACCGAAGACATTGATACCATTGTAAATGCTGGTACGCACTACTGCACGTATAGCGGCATTCATTCCCGGACTATCGCCACCAGACGTTAACACACCAATGTTTCTGATTGTCATAACAACACTATTTTTAATAAAGTAAATGAGCGGATATTCTTGCCAAATATCGTCAATCTACAATCACGTGTATGTAGTGTAATTGCTAAAATTTACAAACAGGACAACAATGTGTGGCATGCAAATTCAATTTCGGACTCCGTAATAGTAAGAGGAGGAGCAATGCGAATGCAATGAGGAGCAAAGAGAAACCAATCTGAGAAGAGCCCTAAAGTGAGGCACTGTTGTAGCACTGCCATTACTTTTTCTGAAGACTCAAGCTGTACTGCCAATAGCAATCCCTTACTGCGCACTGCCATTATACTGGGATGAACTAACAACTGATGAAACAACTGCTCTTTGGCTGCCACCTGTTCGATGAGTTGCTCTTGAAGCAACACCTGCAGACCTGCCATACCTGCTGCACAGCACACTGGGTGCCCACCAAATGTAGTGATATGGCCTAACACAGGATTGTGAGTGAGCGACTGCATGAGTGTGTGAGATGCTACAAAAGCCCCCATAGGCATACCACCACCCAATGCCTTGCCAAGTAGTAAAATATCTGGTTCCATACCATACTGGTGAAACGCCCACAGAGAACCTGTACGACCAAAGCCACACTGTATTTCATCGAAGATAAGTAGCGTACCTGTGTCTGTGCAACGCTGACGTAGTTGTCGCAACCATGCAATGTCTGGCAATTGTATACCTACTTCTGCTTGTATCGTTTCTATTATTACACAAGATGTGTTATGGTCAATAGCAGCAATAAACTCAGGACTGTTATAAGTATGGTGATGTATACCCGGAAGTAACGGCCGATAAGCATTGCGCCAATACTCGTCGCCCATAACACTGAGTGCCCCAAGTGTGCTACCATGGTAACTGTTATGTGCACATACTACATCAGTGCGACCAGTGACCCGGCGGGCTAGTTTGAGCGCTCCTTCAGTTGCTTCTGTACCAGAATTAGTAAAGTAAACACAATTTAGATGTTTGGGTAAAAAACTTGCTAATAGTTGTGCGTATTGCGACTGCGGACTCTGCACCAGCTCGCCATATACCATAATATGCATATACTGCTTAGCCTGTGCAGTGATAGCTGCTACCACAGCAGGATGACTGTGTCCAATGTTGCATACACTAATACCACCTATTAAGTCCAAATATGTATTACCATCGACATCGTGCAGGTAATTGCCCTGCGCTTTTACGATCTCTATACCTATTGGTGCAGGAGATGTCTGTGCCAGATGCTGAAGAAAAAGTTGCCGATTAGTCATATTGTAATATTAATTAAAAACAAAACAGAGGAGTAAATACAGAACAAATTATTGAGTATCAAATAAACTAGTCACTGACAGGCATTAGCTGAAACTCTGCCGCTTTTTGCAGCAGATATTCATAAGCTGCAGCATAGTTGTTGGGGATGTGCCCATCTAGTATAGCTTCTCTAATAGCAGTTTTGAGTACTCCCACATTGCGAGACGGTGCCAAACCAAAAATGCGCATGATATCTTCGCCACTTATGGGTGGTTGCCAGTTCCGAATACGATCACTTTCTTCTACTTCTTTTAGCCGCTCTTTCACCAGCTCAAAGTTTTCAAGGTAGCGTTTCACCTTCATCTTGTTCTTAGAGGTAATATCACTCTCGCATAGTATCATGAGGTCCTCCAAGTCTTCACCCGCATCAAACAGTAATCTGCGCATTGCGGAGTCGGTAATATCTTCCTTGGTGAGACTTATAGGACGTAAATGAAGCGCTACTAGCTTGGCTACATATTTCATTTTTTCATTCTGAGGCAGTTTTAGTTGTTTGAAGATACGCGGTGTCATACGCTCCCCTACCACTTCATGACCGTGAAATGTCCAACCATGATCTTCCTCAAACTTTTTGGTAGCGGGCTTGCCTATATCATGCAATAAAGCAGCCCAACGCAGCCATAAGTTATCGCTTTTAGCAGCGGTGTTATCTATCACTTGCAGGGTATGATAAAAATTGTCCTTATGCCCCTTGCCTTCTACAATCTCTACACCAGACAGGTCTACCATTTGCGGAAAAAACTCCTGTAGCAAACCGCTGATAAATAATAGATGCAGGCCAATAGAGGGTTTAGGTGCGGCCATTATCTTATTGAGCTCATCAGTTATTCGCTCTTGTGAAACAATTTTGAGGCGGTGTTTATTACGACTTATAGCCTCAAAAACATCTGGCACGATAGCAAAGCCCAACTGTGTGGCAAAACGTATGGCCCTCATCATACGTAGCGGGTCGTCAGAAAAAGTTATATCTGGCCCCAATGGTGTACGAATAATTTGGGATTGGAGGTCGTCAATGCCCCCAAATGGATCGATAAGGCTACCAAAATCATTTGGGTTTAGGCTTATCGCTAAAGCATTGATGGTAAAATCTCTCCTTAATTGATCATCTTGTATAGTACCTGGCTCCACCTCAGGCTTACGAGAATCGGCACTGTATGACTCTTTGCGAGCGCCTACAAACTCTACATCCAAGCCATGTAAACAAAACTGGGCAGTCCCAAATGTCTTGAAAAAACTAACTTGTGGTTTGTGATGAAAAGTTGCAGCTACTGCGTGTGCAAGACTAATGCCGTCGCCAGTGCAAACTATATCTACATCTTTTGTGGGTCTACCTAGCAACTTATCTCTTACAAAACCACCTATAAGGTAACACTGCAATTGCAATTCTGCCGCCACTCTACCTATGGTAGTGAATAACTGCAACTCATCAGGGGTACAAACTATATCCATATATGCACACAAAGCTATGACATTGGGAGATTATAGACAGTAACAGTAATGAAAGATGAAGAAGAATCATTGAATTATCACAGAATGACTCCAAAAAGTATAAGTTATAGAAAAGTATAAACTCATGTAAAAAGCGTAAAAAACCGACAATATATAACTTTGTAAAGCGAATGCTGTGTACAGCTTTTACAAAAGAAACTATTGTTCTTCGTCTCTATACATGTGCTCCATTTTAGAGCCAAAAAAATTGAGAAACAATCCTATAAAAGCTAACGACAGAATGGCTTCAGTGCTCACAATAACTTTCCCTAAATCTGTGGCGGGACTTATATCGCCATAGCCTATTGTGGTAGATGTAACTATAGAAAAATAGATATAGTCTACATACCCGGTTACTTTTCCAGTAAGTAAGTCTAATCCAGCATAGATCACTGCATAGTTGAAACATATCTCCAAATAGTTGAGAAAAAGCATGAGGAGATTGCGCCGATATGATCTGGGCTCAATAAAAATATCAGAAACGAAAATTATAGAGATCACGTACAAAAATGTCTCTGTCATGAAGTAAATAGAAACTGTAATGGCCCAAGTGTGCGCATACCAATCATTCATTAAAATTACAAGTGGCAAAAGTGTCTTGAATACAACATAAAACTCCTTCACCAAGTTGCGAGTAATGACCCCTACCTTACCCAAAGCCTGCATGATATGCATAGCTGGAAATATGATTTGGATACTCACCAGAAATAGCCGCAATACCTTTTCTAAACCTGTATCATGATGTCGTTTATTGTCCCATGTATTCTTTAAATCGCGAACATAGGTTTGGTAAGGTGTATTTTTTAATGGTTTGTTGTAAGTGGGTGAACCAAGAAACAATTTATAGAGAAAATCTTTCATTAGCTACCTAATTGGCATTTTATATAATTAGTGGGTACAAGATAGTAACTACCCATATTACAAAAGAAAAATCTACACCAAAACAAGAAAATTTATCTGTATCCAGGCTTTTGTTCCAATGTATTGCACATCTCTACGCTCCCCAATCTAAATACCAAAGGTATATTGGTACGTTGCAATCGCAACTCCTGCTTACAAAAGAAACCAAATTGTTTGGTATGAAAATCTGGTGGTAAAACAATAATTGGGATAGTATTATATATCCTTTTATGGTTTAATTCAGTCGACTTAATCGGTGTTTTTAAGGAAAAAGAATTTTTTAAAGTTTGCCCGTGCGATAATGACGGACAGCACACAAACAAAACAATATAAATCACCTGCTTTGTTAACTTCATTTCTAAAAATAAGCAATAATCAGGAAAGAGGCAAAATGCAATCACTAAGTTTACAATGTTATTTTTTTATACCATTTCCTTCTTTCATCACAGTTGCTTTATCGACATAGGCAATGTTGTTAACATTTGCATTAAAGTAATCTACTGAAAGAGTCTTACTGCAGCCTAAAATAATTCCTTCATTCGGGTCTCAAAAAAACAGAAACCTAAACACTTCTATTCTAGTTATTTCCTTTCGGTTAATAAACCGCAGATTTGGCAGCAGTCATCAAAAATGAGCTTTTATTCACATATTAATACTAATTGTTCGTATTGAATGGTCTGCATTTGGCAAGTTATCCACAATGGTGTGAGTTAATAATAACAATAAAGCCAGTTGATTTGATTTAACTTAGCTATATACTAGTTAGTATAATTTCCCTTCGTAAAAAATTATAAAAAATGAGTCCTAATCAGCAGTCAGGCTTGTCTTTCAGCCGTCATTACACGCAAGAGGGCGTTAGTCCTTATGATATGTTTGAGTACGACCTACGTACATCAGTAATACGCAATCCTAATGGCGAAAAAGTATTTGAGATGACCAACGTAGAAGTACCAGCGCATTGGTCTCAAATAGCGACCGATATATTGGCACAAAAGTACTTTAGGAAAGCTGGAGTACCCCAACCTGATGGAACTTTAGGACGAGAAACCTCTGTAAGGCAAGTAGCACATCGATTGGCCGATTGCTGGCGCAGCTGGGGAGAAAAATATGGCTATTTCGGTTCAGTACAGGACGCTGAAGTGTTTAGAGATGAACTTGTATACAGCATACTGCATCAGAGTTGTGCGCCAAACTCCCCTCAATGGTTCAATACTGGCCTATACAATACTTATGGGATTGAGGGTAATGCACAGGGGCACTATTATGTTGACCCCAAAACTGGCACCCTAGAGCGATCAAAAAATGCATACGAACGCCCTCAACCTCACGCATGCTTCATATTGAGTGTAAGTGACGACCTCGTAAATGAAGGTGGTATTATGGATTTGTGGGTACGAGAAGCACGCATTTTCAAATATGGCTCGGGTGTAGGCACCAACTATTCTAATATAAGAGCCGAAGGAGAAAAATTAAGTGGAGGTGGAACATCGAGCGGATTGATGAGCTTTTTGAGAATAGGCGACAGAGCAGCAGGTGCAATAAAAAGCGGAGGCACTACCCGCAGAGCAGCTAAAATGGTATGCCTTGACCTAGACCACCCAGAGGTGGTGAACTTCATTGATTGGAAAGTAGAAGAAGAGAAAAAAGTCGCTGCTTTGATAGCTGCTGGTTATCCATCAGACTACGAAGGCGAGGCATACAAAACAGTATCTGGTCAGAATTCTAACAATTCGTTGCGTATTCCCAATGAGTTTTTTAGAACACTAGAAAACAATGGTGATTGGAACATGACTGCTCGTGGCAGTGGTAAAGTAATGAATACCATTCCCGCTCGCGAATTATGGGAGAAAATAGCCTACGCAGCATGGCGTTGCGCTGACCCAGGCACTCAATATGACACCACCATTAATGAGTGGCATACATGCCCTGAAGGAGGTGCCATACGGGCATCAAACCCCTGCTCTGAATACATGTTTTTGGACAACACCGCATGTAACTTGGCATCATTGAACCTAAGAAGATTTTACAACGAAGATTCAGGCATATTTGATGTAGCGGGCTTCGAATACATGGTTAGGTTGTGGACGGTTGTGCTAGAAATATCTGTGCTCATGGCGCAGTTTCCATCGCCAGAGGTCGCTCAACTAAGTTATGACTATCGCACATTAGGACTTGGTTATGCCAATCTGGGTTCTATGCTCATGGTAAGTGGCATAGCATATGATAGCGAAGAAGCAAGAGGCATTGCAGGCGCAATAACTGCTATCATGAATGGCGTTGCCTACAAAACATCAGCAGAAATGGCTAAGTGTCTGGGTGCCTTCCCAAGATTTACAGAGAATAAAGAACATATGATGCGTGTAATGCGCAACCACAGAGCAGCAGCTTATGACGCAGCCGATGCATTTGAAGGATTGGAAATAGCACCAGTAGGCATCAATGCCCGCTATTGCCCGGACTATTTGCTAAAAGCAGCCACGCGCGCCTGGGACGAAGCTGTGCAAATGGGCGACATGTATGGCTACCGCAATGCTCAAGCTACTGTCATAGCACCTACTGGCACTATTGGGCTTGTTATGGATTGCGACACAACCGGTGTCGAGCCCGACTTTGCACTGGTTAAGTTCAAAAAACTGTCTGGTGGTGGATACTTCAAAATCATCAATCAGTCCATCCCTGCTGCGCTGAAAAAACTCGGTTATAATGCAGAACAAGCGGATGCAATAGTGAAGTATGCTAAAGGTCATGGCACATTCGCCGGTGCACCTTTCATCAATCATCAGTCGCTAAGCGAAAAAGGATTTATAGCCACAGAACTTAAAAAACTAGATGTAGCTGTAGAAAGCGCTTTTGAAATAGGTTTCGTATTCAATGTCTACAATCTGGGCGAAGAATGTTTGCAACGTTTAGGTTTCACGTCTGAACAATATTTTGCACCTGATTTCAATCTTCTGGAGGCTTTAGGCTTCACTGATGATGAAATGGATGCTGCCAACGACTACGTTTGCGGCACTATGACTGTAGAAGGTGCCCCATACTTGAAACCTGAGCATTTGTCAGTATTTGATTGTGCCAACAAATGTGGTAAAAAAGGAAAAAGATTTATACACGCACATGGACACATAAGAATGATGGGTGCAGTGCAACCATTTATTAGCGGCGCAATATCAAAAACCATTAACCTGCCAAATGAGGCAGACATAGATGAAATAAAAGACTGTTACTACCTGAGTTGGAAATTGGGCCTTAAAGCATGTGCCTTGTACAGAGATGGATCGAAACTGAGCCAACCACTGAGCAATAAAAGCGATAAGAAGAAAAAAGAGGAGCCCAAAGAAGAAGTGCCTGCTAGCCAAGCAGTAGATATGAGTAAGCTGACTGTAGGTGAGCTGCTGGAAGAGGTAAATAAAAGAGTACAAGCCAGCCCCGATACACAGCTAAAAAGAGAACTAAGCCGAATAGTGGAGCGCAAACAGCTACCCGCCAAAAGAAGAGGATACACCATAAAAGGTAAAGTAGGTGGACAGGCAATCTTTCTGCGTACCGGCGAGTATGGTGATGGTACACTGGGAGAGATATTTGTAGACATGGCCAAGGAAGGCGCCACTATGCGTAGCCTGCTAAATAGTTTTGCCATAGCAATATCTGTAGGCTTGCAGTATGGAGTGCCACTGGAAGAGTATGTAGATAAATTCACCTTCTCCAGATTTGAGCCATCAGGCATGGTAGAGCATCCCAATATTAAAAGTGCCACTTCGGTGCTCGACTATATTTTCAGACTCTTAGCCTACGAATATCTGGACCGCGACGATTTGGTTCACGTACCAGACCCTAATAGAAGAACTCACCAACAAGAGGTAGATGCACAACAACAAGAACTAACACAAGTAAGGGTGTCAGCACCACAGCCAGCTCAAAAACCAAAACCTGTTCTCGCACCAATGACAGTAGATGCTGACGTTAAAAAGCTAATGGGAACTAGCGCTGATGCACCTGCCTGCAGAAACTGTGGTAATATCACACTGAGAAATGGTACATGCTACATGTGCCCCAACTGTGGCACAACTACTGGATGTAGTTAACAAAATTCAATATTTTATTACTAAAATAAATATCTGTCACTCTTCTAAATAAAGATTGACAGGTATTTGTGTGTGCATTTGCATGCTTAGTACAGGTCATTCTTTCACAATACATTCATTGATTGGGAATTACACTAATCATATTGTTTAACATTATCACTAAAACCTACACTAAATATACAGATATACCTACTAAAATTTGTTAATTAATTCTTTCCAATTTCCTTATTATCTTATGGGTTGTACCTTTACAAGGATTGATAACATTATTTGATTTGGTTATAGCTATATGACACATACACGCTGCAATATTTGTAATTACAAAATGCGTAAAGAAGATGTTATTTAATTCTTTTGCATTTGCTGTTTTCTTTGTACTTGTAACAATTGTATACTTTTTGCTGCCACACAGACATAGATACTTATGGCTATTAGCAGCATCTTGTTATTTTTACATGTATTTCAAGCCAGAGTATATTCTTATTTTGGCATTAACTATCTTAATAGATTATTATGCAGGAATATGGATAGAGGAACAATATGATAAAAAGAAGAAAAAGAAATACCTGATGCTGAGCCTCATTGCTAACATAGGTATTTTGGCAATCTTCAAGTATTACAACTTTATAAATGGCAATATAACCGGATTAGCTCTTTTATTTGGTGTAAACAACCCAATACCCTATTTGGATATAATTTTACCAATAGGTTTGTCTTTTCACACTTTTCAAGCCATGAGTTACACTTTCGAAGTGTACAGAGGCAATCAGAAGGCAGAACGGCATCTTGGTATCTATTCGCTGTATGTAATGTTCTATCCACAATTAGTGGCAGGTCCCATAGAGCGACCTCAAAATATGTTGCATCAGTTTCATGAAAAACAAACTTTCAAATATGAACTATTTGCCTCAGGTATGCGCTTGATGATGTGGGGACTATTTAAAAAAGTAGTAATTGCCGATAGAATTTCTCTCATCACCGACCCAATATTTAATAACCCTCACTCCTATTCAGCTACTCCTTTGGTCGTAGCCAGTATATTATTCTCCTTTCAGATATTTTGTGATTTCTCAGGTTACTCTGATATTGCCATAGGCAGTGCACGGGTGATGGGCTTTAAGCTTATGCGCAATTTTGACCGACCCTATTCTGCAAAATCCGTTGATGAATTCTGGAAGAAATGGCACATCTCTCTTTCTACATGGTTCAAAGATTATTTGTATATCCCATTAGGAGGAAATAGGGTGTCTTTACCACGCAGATACATAAATTTGATATTGGTATTTTTAGTTAGTGGCTTGTGGCATGGCGCCAATTGGACATTCATTATCTGGGGAGCATTACATAGTATGTATATAGTTGTAGGCATGCTAACATATAATATACGTCAACAAATAAGGTCGGCACTGCTTCTGCATAAGGTAATGTGGCTAGAAAATTTAACTCAAAAAATCGTTACATTCTCTCTAGTTACCATAGCATGGATATTCTTTAGAGCCAATACTGTAGATGACGCATATTACATCGTAAATAAAATACCGTCTTTTTTACAAGAATTTTCAGTAATCACACATGGATGGAGAACATTTTACAAAAATTACTGCATAACCATTCCTTTGGTATCCATATTTTGGACAGTGCTGTATATTGCTTTGTTAGAATTTGTACACTATTATCAAACTAAAATCAGCCCCGAACAATTTTTTAAGCAACAACCATTATTTGTACGTTGGTCGATTTATTACTGCTTTGTTTTTTGTATTTTGTATTTTGGTGTATTTGACAACAAAGATTTTATATATTTCCAGTTTTAGCATGAATAAGTTTTTGAAATTACTTTTACTCATAGCAATACCAATGGTGTTGTTTTTCTGGCTAGGAATAATAGTAGATAAAGGTAGACGTAAAATAAAAATGGAATATACATCTGTTAACGAGGTTTTTAATGGCAAGGTAAATTCCGACCTTGTAATATCAGGTTCATCAAGAGCTGCGGTTCAAATATCTCCATATATTTTGGATTCTATATTACACCTAAACACATACAATATAGGTATGAATGGATGGAGTTTCCATATGCAGTACGCAATGTTTAAAGTATTGCTGAAACACAACAAGAAACCGAAATACGTCATACAGATTGCAGACGACTTGCTTTTTACAGATAGAAAAAATTTTTATAATTATACTCTTTTTTTACCCTATTCTAATGATAAAATCATAAGAAAAGCTACCAAACACTACAAGGGTAGTTTCACTATTCCTGAGCTATATTTTCCATTGTTTAAATACAACAACAAAATGAATAAAGCTTGGAAGGGATTGAAATACTATTTTTCTGACAAAGAACAAACACCTCTAGTAACATACAAAGGATTCTGGATAAACGATATGCCTTGGGGTAAAACGTTTGATGAATATAAAAAAAAACACCCTGACAGATATGATTCGAAAATAGATTCACCCTTGCTAAAGGAATTCTCTGAATATTTAGAGTTTTGCAGCAAAAATGACATTAAAGTTTTTATTGTGTGGGGACCTGTATATTATGAACGTTATCACCTGTTGAGAAACTCCCAAAAATTCAAACAGATATTCAGCTCACTATCTAGCAAGTATAATTTCCCTTTTCTCGACTACTCTGAAGATAGCATTGGCTTATCAAAAATGTATTTTTACGATTCTTATCATTTGAATAAACAAGGAGTTGAGGTATTTAATCCAAGACTAGCCAGAGACATAAGCGAACTAATGAAATAATAAAACCACATATACTATTACCTTATTCCTCTGTATTCTAACGACATTAGTTATCTTTGGCTCATGAATACAGTATTGCTGCACAAAGAAAATGGAGTGGGATACATCACACTCAATCGTCCGGAAAAATATAATAGCTACAATCGTGAAATGTCTGTAGAGCTACAAGATTATCTAGATGAATGTGCAGCAGATGATGAAGTGCGCTGCATATACATTACTGGTGCAGGCAAGGGCTTCTGTTCTGGGCAAGACTTATCGGAGGCAATTAACCCTACCCCAGAAGAGTTTGAACGAATGGTTAGAGAACATTATAATGCTACTATTCTTAGACTGAGAACAATAGAAAAACCAATAATAGCCGCAGTCAATGGTGTAGCTGCAGGAGCAGGTGCTAATATCGCTTTGGCATGCGATATAGTTCTGGCAAAAGAAAGTGCATCTTTCATACAGGCTTTCAGCAAAATAGGACTGATACCGGATAGTGGAGGTACTTATATATTACCACGCTTGGTGGGCATGCAACGTGCTGCTGCACTCATGATGACTGGCGACAAGGTAACGGCGGCAGACGCTGCAAATATGGGTATGATATACAAGTACTACACCGACGCTGACTTTGAAATAGAAACTCGCAAAATGGCAGTTTCACTTGCCCAGATGCCAACAATGGGTATAGGTCTTACTAAACGATTACTTAATCAGTCCTATAGCCATTCTCTGGAGCAACAGTTAAATGCCGAAAAGGAAACACAGGTTGTAGCCGGAGGCTCTAGCGACTTCAAAGAAGGTGTACAAGCTTTTCTGGAAAAAAGAAAACCAGTTTTTATTGGCAAATGAGATGATAACTTTCCGAAAAGCTTTGTTTGTTATTCACACACCACGTGGATAAATATATCATTGTACCCACCATGATATTCCCTTGGGCTGGCTTTTAAAAGTTAATTTTGCTAACAAGCATGCGCCTGATAATATTTGTATTGGCTTTATTGTATAGTGTAAATAGCGGAGCTGCAGGAGTTAATCCTGCTGACTATGGCATAGATACCCTCGCCGACCCCATTGCACTTCAGTTATCTGCTAAAGCCGCGGCCGATAGTAGCCTCGGTGCACACCCTATGTTGGATAGCCCTTACATCATTAGCGATTTACAGTCGCCCCACAAATACATATCCCAAACTTCTGACTTCTATCTCCTACTATCGTTATGCCTTATTCTGGGACTCATAAGATATATGGACACCAGATACTTTGGCAATTTGTGGAGAGCATTTTGGAATCCTACACTCAGCAATCGGCAGCTAAAAGATCAACTGCAAGGGGCAGGTTTACCCAATTTTCTGATGAATATTTTCTTTGCTTTTGCTGGGGGAGCCTATATGTATTATGTGGTACGTTTTTTCACCCCAGGCAGGTCAGGTATCGTTCCCCCTTCATTGCTGATAATTATGCTCATCGTAGGCACGGGGTTTATATATGTCATCAAATATTCCGCCGTCAGGTTCAGTGGTTGGGCTTTCAGACTAGAGGGCATAACAGAGCACTACTTGTTCAATGTTTTTCTTATCAACAAAATACTCGCCATTACCCTCATACCTTTTATTATCATACTGGCTTTTGCCGATCATAATCTTGCAAGGCAGATAGTAGCCATTTCATTTCTAACATCTGGTGTTTTGTTACTAAACAGATACATTCGATCTTGGCAGGTTTTTGGCTCATTCTTCCAGTACAGTAAATTTCATTTTTTTATGTACCTTTGCGCCTCAGAATTACTGCCTTTGGCAGTTTTGATGAAAATGTTAGTTAAAGGATTAATGTTTTATTAGGTTGATTCAAAGCATCAATATCACTTATTTCCTGTACTAAACCCCTATATTTTTATATGGCCAAAGTAGTTCGTTCGAAAAAAAATGATGGTGACAAAAAGGAACTGAAGGTTAGCCGTATATTGATAACTCAGCCTCGGCCCGAAACAGATAAGTCGCCCTATTTTGATCTTGCCAAGAAGTATGAGCTCACACTCGACTTCCATGCTTTTATACGTGTAGAAGGACTCAGTGGAAAAGATTTCAGAAAACAAAAAATAGACATAACCGAACATTCAGCTATCATCTTCACTAGTAGGTATGCTGTTGATCACTTCTTCAGGATTTGCGAAGAACTTAAGGTTAAGGTATCCCAGGACATGAAGTATTTCTGTATAACAGAGGCCGTAGCTTTGTATCTACAAAAGTTCATCTTGTACCGCAAACGAAAGGTTTTCTTTTCTGCCGATGGCAGTTCAGCTGGTTTGCAAGATGTAATTACAAAACACAAAAGCGAAAAATACCTGCTCCCGGTGTCAGATAATGCCAAAAATGACATCGCTCAACACCTTATAAAGCACAATATAAAATATTCTGATGTTACATTATATCGAATGGTATCTAACGATATCTCCGAAATAATGAAAGTAAACTACGATGTTATTGTGTTTTTTAGTCCATTTAGTGTTCAAACTTTGTTTGACTATAATCCAGACTTCAAGCAGAATGGCACAATGGTGGGTGCATTCGGACCTACCACCTCTAAGGCTATTGAAGATACAGGACTGAGATTAGATATTAAAGCCCCTGCACCCAATGCGCCATCAATGGTAGCGGCCCTAGAGTTATTCCTTGCTCATATAAAAAAGTAAATAACCCCTCCCAATCTTTGTCCAAACTACTTAACCAAGCCTATTTCATTGGTGGCAGTTTTTCATCGTCAGCATTGGCACTGTAATAATTGTTCTTTGGCAATATAGTTTTCGATATTTTTGCCAAATGAAAATCCTGTTTAGCAAGTGTTTTACTCTTATACTTGGAATTATATTATTTACAGCCTGCAAAAATGATACAGCTCCTGTAACAGACCATGCAAGTAGCAATCCTATCTTCAAAGAGGATGCAGTACTGAAAAGCCTTACTGACGAAATAGCCAAAACACCCGCACAAGCTTCATTGTATTTCGAACGAGGTCGTACTCTTCAAAAAATGAAGTCAGACACACTAGCTATTAAAGACTATAAAAAAGCTGCAACATTAGACTCTACCAAGGCAGAATACTTTAGTGCCGTAGGCGACCTACTATTCGAGAACAAAGATATTACCGGCTCTATAGAGTGGATTCAGAAGGCTATATCCTTGAAGCCAGATGATCGTAAAGCACATCTAAAAATTGCCAAGTTGTTCTTATACCTACAAGATTATCCCAGAGCATTTGCCGAAATTAATCTTGTACTTGTAAAAAACGTCTATGACCCCGAAGCATATTTCTTGAAAGGAATGATATACAAAGACATGAAGGATACCGCCAAGGCAATATCGACTTTTGAAACAGCAGTACAAGTAGCACCAGACTATAGAGAGGCCGTAGTACAATTAGGCATTTTGCATAGTGCCAAGGGTGACGCGATAGCCATGAAGTACCTTGATAACGCCTATGCTATGGATACTACAGATGTTTTCCCGATTTTTGCTAGAGGCGTCTTTTACCAGGAAATGAAAGATTACCAAAAAGCTAAAGCAGAATATCGCAGATGTATAGTCCGAAACAGAAGATACACAGATGCGTACTTTAATATGGGCTATATCCTAATGCAAGAAGACTCTACCCAAAAAGCATGGCGACAATATGATATGGCCATAAAAACAGACCCATCCAATCCATATGCCTATTACAATAGGGGCCTGTGTAGCGAAATTATGGATAGCATAGCAAACGCTGTAAACGATTATAGAATAGCGCAACGCTTGGATACAAGCTACGCAAGCCCAAAAGAGGCAATAAAAAGATTAGTAAAACAAAAAAAATAATACTTAAGGCAGTTGCAATATTGTACAATATTGATTTTACTTCCCAACAAATAAACAAAATTATATGGCTTTAATAGCTCCATCAATGCTCTCTGCAGATTTTTTGAATCTGGGTTCAGAAATTGAAATGGTTAATAACAGCGAAGCTGATTGGTTTCACCTGGATGTGATGGATGGTAGATTTGTGCCCAATATCAGTTATGGCATGCCCATCATAGCCCATATGAAGAGGACTGCAAAAAAAACGCTAGATGTACACCTGATGGTAGAAGACCCAGAGCGATATCTGGAAGATTTCAAAAAAGCAGGCGCTGACTACCTTACCATACACTACGAAACTGGCTATCACCTACATCGCACGCTTACTTCTATACGGGCATTAGGCATGAAGGCTGGCCTAGCTATCAACCCTCATACACCTGTAGAAATGGTGCAGGACATCATTCAGGAAATAGATCTGCTGCTTGTCATGAGCATCAATCCAGGCTTTGGAGGACAGAAATTTCTGCCACTTACCTACGCCAAAATTAGAAAGGCAAAAGAGTTAATAAATGCTGCTGGTGCTAATACCCTGATAGAAATTGATGGAGGAGTAACATTAGACAATGCTGCCGACATAGTAGCTGCAGGTGCAGATGTACTGGTAGCTGGCAATACCGTTTTTGCAGCTGCAGACCCTACAGCCACAATAAAAAAATTGAAGGAGCTGACGAAATAATCTTATTTTCATTTCGTTTATACTATTGACACAGTAAGGCAAAACTGTTTATTCACTATATTGTTATTACATATCTGCGATGTCTGGTTGTCGGGGGTATTATATGGATTTATGACGACACTAAAGCTACAAAGCGCAATACATAATGTGAAAGAACAAATGATATTAAGTGCCACTGTACTTACAAGTAGTTATTGGGCATATCTTATAGGCACCAGCAAGGCAAAGGGCTATATATGGGCTGTCATGCTGGTATTGTGCGTATCTAATACAACAGCTCAGACCGCCAAAGTATCTGGTTTGGTTAAAGATGACAGAGATAAACCCGTGGAGCAAGTATTGGTAGCCGACGAAGAAACCGGCATGGGGGCGTATTCGGATAAAAAAGGATACTACTGGCTTGAGATTCCCGCAAATAAGTTAGTAAAACTGGTATTCTATTCCACTGGCCACGATGTAATTCGCAGACAACTGCAACTTACAGCTGGTGCGGTTCGTACAATAGATGTACAACTCAACCCAAAAAAATCAACAGCCTTAAAAGAATTCACAGTCAAAGATCAACGCAAACGTGCCGAAGCAGGCTCCGTTTATCTCGATGTAAGTAAGGCTGTATACATGCCCAGCATCATTGGCGGAGTAGAAGGCATGATAAAGCTGGCGGTTGGCTCAAACAATGAATTGACTTCTCAGTATAGCGTGCGTGGCGGCAACTTTGATGAAAACCTAGTGTATGTCAATGATTTTGAAATATACAGACCTTTTCTTGTACGCACTGGTCAGCAAGAGGGATTGAGCTTTGTCAACTCTGACCTTGTTTCTAATGTCAATTTTTCCGTAGGTGGTTTTCAGGCAAAGTATGGCGACAAAATGAGCAGTGTGCTAGATGTTGCATACAAGCGACCGAAGGAATTTGGCGGTTCTGTGACTGCCAGTTTGTTAGGGGCAAGTATGCACTTGGAAGGCGCATCTAAAAATCAAAGGCTTACCTACCTGATCGGTGCCAGACAAAAAAGTAATCAATACGTACTCCGCTCACAACCCACCAAGGGCATTTATAACCCTTCGTTTACTGACATTCAGGCGCTTGTCAATTACAAACTAGGCAAAAGCTGGGAACTGGAAGCTATCGGTAACTATGCCCGTAACAGATTCACATTTTTCCCAGAGCGTTCCACTTCAAGTTTCGGTGTGCTCAATCAGGCTTATCAGTTGAGTGTGTTTTACGAAGGTGGTGAGTTCGACCAGTTCGACTCTCGATTTGGTGGAATTTCTGCTACACATCACAAAGAAGGCTCTAAACTAAAACTGAAGTTTTTAGGATCAGCATTCCGCACAAATGAATATGAAACCTATGACATTAGCGGCGCCTACTTGCTAGGTGAGTTGCAAACTGATTTGGGCAAAAGAGATTTTGGTCAAATAAAAACATACTTGGGTGCAGGTGGTATTCAAAACTTCGCCCGAAACTACCTGAATGTAAATGTAGGAGATGTAGGAATGAGAGGTACCTACGAAGCCAAAAATAACCTTATTCAGTTTGGTGCCAATACCACTATGACTGGGATTGCTGATGAACTGCATGAGTGGGAGCGTCGCGACTCAGCAGCATTCTCCCAGCCATACAATCCTGATAAGCTCACAATGGCTAGTTTTTTTCACTCAACTTCCAATTTTAACTATGTTCGTTTAAGTGGATTTATTCAAGACTATATTCGCTTCGATTCTGGTAGACTTACAGCAACTGCCGGTGTACGATTTAATCATAGCTTTCTGAACAATGAATTTGTGGTAAGCCCACGTTTACAATTGGCCTATCGTCCACGTTCTTCTACCCGCGATGCAGTTATCAAGTTTTCTGTAGGGAAGTATGTACAACCACCCTTTTACCGCGAAATGCGCGACTTGTTAGGCGGTGTCAACAAACAGCTATTGGCACAAAAGTCTATACAAACGGTATTGGGAACAGATTATAATTTCAAAATGTTCAATCGTCCTTTCAAGGTAACAGGTGAGGGATACTACAAATACCTTTGGGACCTAGACCCATATCGGTATGATAATGTGCGCATACGCTACACCGGCAAAAACAACTCTATTGGGCGAGTGTATGGTGGAGAGGTGCGCTTGTATGGCGACCTAGTAGAAGATGCCACATCGTGGATAAGTATAGGCATACTGAAGGCCGAACAAAAAATTACAGACAGTCCTTCTATTGCCGGATATGACAACTATTTTCCACTCCCTACCGATCAGCGCTTTATGCTCGGTATGTATTTTGAAGATTATCTACCCAAAAACAAAAATTTCAAAGCACACATCAACATCCTCTATTCCAGCGGTTTGCCTGTAGGGCCACCACAAGGTCAGCTGTTTCAGAACACACTTCGCTTACCCGATTACAAACGTGTAGACATTGGTTTTTCTGCCCTTCTGCTCGATGCTAATGCTAGAGAATACAGAGCTCATAACTTCTTCAATAATCTGAAAAGTGTATGGGCAAGTTTCGAAGTATTTAACCTGCTGAGTATACAAAACACACTATCGTATACCTGGATACAAGACCAAAGTACCAGCAACAGATATGCGGTTCCAAACAGGCTTACATCGCGGCTTATCAACGTAAAAATGCTCTTTAATTTTTAACCCTTTCATTGCTATGGTTACTGATATCCCTTGCTGGTAGCGGCTCTTCAAAAAAAGTTTGAAAAATATTTGAAAAACATTTTGCAGGAAACAACTTTTGCTTATCTTTGCACTCCAATTCGGAAGCGAGGAGGCGAAAAAATAGCAGACAAACAGTTCTTAAAATATTGATTTCGTAGCTCAGTTGGTAGAGCATCCCGATTTTTTATCGGGAGGGTCTTAGGGTTCGAAGCATTTTACAAATAGTTCTTAAAATATTGATTTCGTAGCTCAGTTGGTAGAGCAATACACTTTTAATGTATGGGTCTTGGGTTCGAGTCCCAACGGAATCACTTAAAGCCTCTGCACACGCAGGGGCTTTTTAGTTTATGGCAAATGTCTACATTTTATATTCTCCAAAAATTGACAAGT
>CAMDNC010000036.1 GCA_945902755.1 Flavipsychrobacter stenotrophus | reverse complement strand
TTACACACTTATTTGGGCAACGAATTCCCTATCGTTAAAACCATTGGTACCAACAATAGTCTTAACATTACTACCTCTTACCTCATCACCAAGCCTGGTCAGGGTGTGGAGCGCGAAGTGTTTAAGAAACTTTACGAAGGTATGATTGCTGAAAAGCTGATACCTGCAACTACATCTGAAGAAGAGTTTAAGAGCAAGTACATACAAAGTTCTCAAACAGTATTACCTACAATATCTGACGACCTGAAAGCAGGTGCTGTAAAAGCTACTATCATTTCATTGATAGCTATCTTCTTATACATATTGTTACGTTTCCGCAAATGGCAGTACTCTTTAGGTACTATCCTTTCTTTGTTGCATGACGTTGCAGTAACGTTGGCTGTATTCTCTTACATGCGTGGTATAGTGCCTTTCGCACTCGAAATAGACCAGCACTTCATTGCTGCCGTTCTTACCGTTATCGGTTTCTCTATGAATGATACCGTTATTGTGTTCGACCGTATTCGTGAATACTTCAGAAAAACACCTAACGGAGATAAAGCAGAGGTGATCAACAGTGCGATTAACGATACACTTAGTCGTACTATCATGACGTCTTTCACTGTGTTTGTAACAGTGCTTATCCTGTTCATATTCGGTGGTGAGGCTACACGTGGGTTCGCATTTGCAATGCTGATAGGTGTTATCACAGGTACTTACTCTTCTATATTCGTGGCTGCACCAGTACTTGTAGACCTTGATAAGTCTGACAAACTGAGCAACGAAGTAGACAACGAAGCACGTGTAGAAGAATTGAAAAAACTAGCTTAACACTGCTGCCGGTATCGGTAAAGCACTGACTAAAAAATCTCCAATCCCGTACGGTTTCCCGTACGGGATTTTTGCTGCTTAGTTTTCCCTACTTTTGCAAGGCAATGAAAATATTCTTTTGGCATCTGGGCAGGATCGTATTAATGGTTAAAGGGGGGCTTCGTCGCCCCGAAAATGGCCGTGTATACTGGATAGAGTTTATGGCTCAGTGCAATGACATTGGAATCAGGTCACTACCCATTGTACTTATCATCTCCATGTTTCTGGGTATGGTACTGACCATACAAACATCTTACCAGCTGATCAGCTCATGGATACCCAAATCAGTAATTGCATCTATAGTCCGCGATTCTACTATTCTTGAATTGTCACCTACAGTAATTTGTGTAGTATTGGCAGGAGTAGTGGGCTCTAAAATTGCGTCTGAATTGGGCAACATGAGAGTCAGTGAGCAAATCGATGCGCTTGAAATAATGGGAATCAATACCAAAACTTATCTAATAATACCTAAGATTGTAGCCGCCATGATCATGATACCTGCACTAATCATAATATCTATTGCAGTTAGTATATGGGGTGGTTACATAGCAGGCATGTTTTCAAACATATTAAACAAACAACAGTTTTTGCAGGGGCTCACTATGGGTTTTTTACCCTATAATTTGTTTTTTGCTATGGTGAAAGCATTCGTTTTTTCGCTCATCATTTCCATTATCCCTTCATATTATGGCTACTATGTAGAAGGTGGCGCGCTTGAAATAGGCCGAGCTTCTACTACATCGGTTATCGTAAGTTGTGTACTCATTTTGTGTGCAGACTATGGGCTGTCTATATTATTGCTATAATTATCCCTACCCCAAGTAGAGCATAATCAAGTTATGGTAATATAATTGTAATATTTGTTGTGTGGTACACTATGTTGATTGTTTTGCATTTATAAGCTATTCACTTTAAGATAATTTTTTGGATTTTCTTTCTATATTTGAACTCATAGCAATATTGACTACTTCCATTGTTTAACAATTGAATTATCTATTTGCTTCAAAAAATATTTTATCATCGAAAAAAACATACTGTCTATGCGTCACAACGAGGGTTATGTGAATCACGAAATAGAACACGGAATTGCCACGATCGAGTTTTTTCATCCGTCTAGCAATGCATTGCCTGCAGCTATATTGGCAGATCTAGCTAAAACTATAAATGATATTGGTATTGATAGTAGAGTGAAGGTAATGATACTGCGCAGTGCCGGCGATAGTACTTTCTGCTCAGGTGCCTCGTTCGATGAGCTAATGGCTATTACTAATGAAGCAGAGGGCAAAAAATTCTTTAGCGGCTTCGCCCATGTCATAAATGCTATGCGTAAGTGTCATAAGCTTATTATTGGTCGTGTGCAGGGCAAGGCTGTAGGTGGTGGTGTGGGAATAATAGCTGCTACCGACTATGCTATTGCATCAGATGTAGCATCAGTCAAACTGAGCGAGTTGGCAGTGGGTATTGGTCCCTTCGTTGTAGGCCCCGCCGTTGAGCGTAAAATAGGTGTTTCTGGCTTATCTCAATTGGCAATAGATGCGACTGGCTGGCGGTCTGCTGAATGGGCCAAACGTCATGGGTTATATTCAGAGATACATAGTACTAAGCTGGAACTTGACGACGCAGTGACTAGCCTTGCCGAAAAATTGGCTCAAAGTAGTCCTCAGGCTATGGCTCAACTGAAAAAAGTTTTGTGGCATGGCACAGAAAATTGGGACGTGCTGCTTTCTGAGCGTGCTGCAATTAGCGGACAGCTAGTATTAAGTGACTTCACACGTAATGCTATCCAGAAATTTAAAACCAAGTCAGCAAAATAGTCTTAACTTTACTAATGTATACAGAGAGTGCTACTACACAAGTGGTACTCTCTTTTTTATGCTGGTAACCTAACCCAAATCTTCCGCTATGTGTGTTTTTAGGCTAGGTAATTCTTTTGCATCGCGCTTCAACACAAAAACTGCATTCTTTTTCACTTTTACGCCTCTGCCGCATTTGCGTGCATATACGTCTGTAAATTCAGCGCCGAAATATACTATAAGCGCAGAATAATAGATCCAAGAAAGTAATATGATGAGCGATGCCGCTGCTCCATATGCAGTAATGAGTTTAGAACTTGTGAGATACCAGGTAATGAGAAACTTGCCAATGATAAATAGCGATCCTGTAAAGGCAGCTCCGATGGTCACATCTTTCCAATGAATTGTAGCATCTGGCAGCACCTTGAAAATAACACCAAACAGAAACGTAACTATTACAAATAGCACACCGGTGTTGATAGCCGCAATAAGCACAAAGTTCAAACCACCAAGATATTGCTCCAGATAATGAAATCGTTCTATTTGTCCAGTAATGGTATCTACTATCACATTCAGTACAAGCGAAGCGATAAGCAGTACCCCAGCACCAATAATTAGCAAAAAGGACAAAAGCCTATCTGTAATATGCTTAAGCCAGCCTCTTTTAGGCATCGCTTTTACAGACCACATATAGTTGATGGAGCTTTGCATTTCGGTAAAAATGCTGGTAGAGCTGTAGATAAATACCAAAATACCTATAATGCCAAACAGTGTGCTATTATTAGTGTTATCTAGGTTGTCTAATATACTTTTTAACTGATCTGTACTGGATGGACCAATAATTTGCGCTATTCGGTCAAACACCAATTCATTAGCAGCTTCCTTTTTTTTGTAAAAGATACCTATCACGTGTATGATAACCAACAACAAAGGCCCTATTGAGAATATAGTATAGTATGCCAAAGATGCACTTAGCTTAGACGCATGATCTTCGCCAAATTCTTCGCTCGTTTCTTTAAGCAGTTCCCAGAATGTTTTGAGCAACTTCAGCATAAATTTCAGTATTCAATACTACCCATCAAAAGTAAACAACACAAACCACAACTCCTGCACAGAGTATGTCACCATTTCATATCAGGGTCTATGTCGTTTTGTTGTTGCCGGTGTTGTTGCCTACTGGTTATTTTTTCTAGTTGTCTGTTATATACCAGTCTTGCTATCTCCCTGGCAGTATCATCATTGCCCAGTACTTTAGCCAGTCTTTTTTCGGGTATGTCTATGCGGTACATTAGTCGGTAAAAGGCATTTGGTCCTTGCTGAATAATGGCTAGTATTTTATCGGTAAGTAGTGTTATGATTGCTTCTTCAGATAGCATCTGGGGTGCTTCGAGCTGCCATTCGCTTTCCAGCGCAATAGCCATTTCTTGTAGTATCTGGTCATTCATATGGCTGCCGTATTGATGCCGCTAGAAACACGGGCTATTACTTCACACAATTCATCATGCAATTCCACAACTTTTCAGACGACGATTGCCAACTAAATTTTTTTACCTGCACCCTGGCGTTGGCTACAAGTTGTTTGCGCAGTGTTTCGTCTTTGTACAAAGTGTGCATTTTGGTGGCAATGTCTTCGGGGTCGGTAGGGTCTACCAATAGTGCTGCATCTCCTGCAACCTCTGGCATTGATGATGTATTGCTTACAATAGCAGGTACATCGCACTGCAATGCCTCTAATATGGGTATACCAAAACCCTCAAACAGTGATGCATACAGCAAAGCATATGCACCTCCTATCACGTCAGACAGTTCGTCTACATTCATATAGCCCACCCACTTTACATCATCTTTATACGGCATGGTAAGGCGCATTTCTTCTACCTCCTCATACTTCCACGCAGGTCTGCCAGCTATCACCAGTTTCATATTGGTGCGCTGCCGTTTTTTGAATGCCACAAAAGCTTTCAGCAAATTCACGATGTTTTTGCGTGGGTGTAGTGCACCTGCAAAAACAAAATATTCGCACCCTTCGGCATACTTATTTTTAACTTCCTCACGTTTAATAGGTGTAAGCGGTACATATTCTTCGTGGGCTCCATTATACACCACGTCTATGTTTTGAGGCAATATGCCATAACGGGCGGCTATATCATCTTTTGAGAAGGTAGATACAGTTGCTATTCGTTTTGCCTTCCTTGCAAACAAGGGTGAGTAGTGCCGCCAGTATAGTTTGTGGCTAAGTACAAAATGCTCGGGATAATGCTCAAATGCCAAATCGTGTATTACCAAACAGGTAGGCACTTTTGTGCTAAGCGACATATATCCATCGGGCGACAAAAAGAGGTCAATTTTATACTTGCGCAGCATAAAAGGGATACTCCATTCGAACCACAAGTAAAATAAAACAGGGTGGCGCGCCTGTGGATGAACGACTACTGGGGTGACATTAGGGGCAAATACAAACTGCGGATCGTAGGGACGATCAAAAAAGAAATAGAACTCATGCTCAGGGTGTTGCCTGACCATGTGTATCAATGTCTGATAAGTAAACCAACCTATACCTTCCAGCTTGCCCTTCAGCAGTAACCGTGTATTTACAGCTATACGCATACCTTATGCCGACAAAAATATACTTTTACGGCTTTATACTTCGTTATTTATAGGAATGCAGCGCTTTTTTGTAAAAAATATCCTTTTTATCATTGCAGTGAACCTGCTTGTCAAGCCAATTTGGGTACTATTTATTGATAGAACAGTACAAAACACGGTTTCTCCTGCTTCGTACGGCACATATCAGGCGCTATTCAGTTTGGGCATCATTTTCCAAACTATTCTCGATTTTGGCATAAGTAGCTACAATACCCGAACCATCTCTCAGCACCCCGACCGATTGCCAGAGTTGTTTCCGTCTATGTTATCGGCAAGGTTAGTACTTATGGGTGTGTATGTGATAGTGGCCTATATATGGGGATACATACTGGGTTACAGGGGGTGGGAACTGGTTTTACTGTTGGGTATACTGCTCATACACTCTATGAATGCACTGGTATCATTTGTACGAAGCAACGTGGCAGCTTTGCAACGCTTCAAGACCGATGCACTGCTTTCTATCACAGATAGGCTATTGATGATACTTATTTGTGGCTTTCTGCTCCTATACCCAGTTACAGCCGCAGCTTTCAAGATACAGTGGTTTATCATTACCCAGATAGTCAGTTACTTTATAGCAGCGGTAGCAGGGTATATGGTGCTGCGGCAGATAGGCAAGGTACGGCTGCGTTTTTCATTCAGCATTCCAGAGATAGTGGGAGTGATGAAGAACAGCCTTCCGTATGCTATGCTCATATTTCTGATGTCGGTGTATAACCGTGCCGACTCTATAATGATAGAGCGTATGTGTGCCGATGGTAAAGAACAAGCCAGTATATGGGTAGCCGCCTTTCGCCTACTGGATATGGCTAATATACTCGGGCTCATGTTTGCCACTATGCTATTGCCCATGTTTGGGAGTATGCTGGCCCGAAAAACCGATGTACAACCCATTGTGAAGCTTTGTGTAAACATGATGGTACCCTTTGCGGTAATGGTAGCCATAGGTGGGGTATTCTTTGGGGGCGACATCATGTACCTACTCTATCACAAAAACGTATTGTATGCCACAGAGGCGCAGAGCTACCGCTTAGTATTCTCTTGCCTTATGTTGTCGTTCCCGGCTTGGTGCCTCATGTATGTATATTCTACACTACTCACTGCCAATGGCAGCCTGCGCACCCTCAATGGCATAGCCATAGTGGGTGTATTGTTCAATCTGGGGCTCAATTTTTACCTCATACCTCGTTACAATGCATTGGGTGGTGCTGTTACATCGGTGGCTACGCAATCGCTGCTGGCTATCGCATTTCTGATATATGCAGTACACATTATCAAGTTGCCTGTTAATATTCGCTGGATGTTGGCACACATAGGGTATATACTATGGGCATGTGGGCTAGGCTATGCTGTAGTTACAATGACAACAGCGCTGGCGTGGCATTGGCAACTCTTACTCTTTGGTATGCTGTGCGTAGCCTCTATGTTTTTGTTTAAGTTCATATCTGTAGCCAACCTGAAACAGCTAGCAAACAGGAAGATGGAGGGTTAGGGGGAATATTTTAAACTTTCCTACTTCAAAAAGGGGAACTCGTACATTAATTTTACTAGCATGAAAAAAGGCTTTAAATAAATGGAGCAAGAAGTAATTCACTGCTGTATTTTTACTCCATCATGAGCCCCAACCTCAAACAATTTCTGGACACAAAAGCAAAACTCTATAACAGACCTGAATTTATACCTGCCGACCCTATTTGTATTCCACATAGCTACACACTAAAGCAGGATATTGAAATTTCAGGCTTGTTTGCTGCCACATTGGCTTGGGGCCAGAGAACTACCATCATCAACAATTGCCGTAAACTCATGGGCTGGATGGACAATGCGCCCTACCAGTTTGTGACACAACACCAGGAAACAGATCTTAAACCTTTTGTGCATTTTGTGCACCGTACTTTCAACGCTACAGACCTGCTCTACTTTATCTGGGTACTGCAGCAGCATTACCGTGTTAGTGCTTCGCTTGAAGATGCCTTCGTGCCTGGCAAAAAATGCGAGGGTAGCACCGTAGAGCCAGCACTCATTCATTTTCACGAGTATTTTTTTGCAGGCGAGCACCCCCAGCGCACCCGTAAACATCTAGCTACACCACTCCGCAACTCTGCCTGCAAGCGCCTCAATATGTACCTACGGTGGATGGTGCGAAAAGACAAAAATGGGGTAGACTTCGGGATATGGAATAAGATAAGTTCTAGCCAGCTAGTATGCCCGCTTGATGTGCATGTGGCCAGAGTAGCCCACCGGCTAGAGCTGATACCTACCCTAAAAGCCGACTGGAAAAACGCCACTACTTTGACCCAACAACTGTGCCTACTCAATCCCTCCGACCCAGCAGTCTACGACTATGCTTTGTTTGGCCTGGGTGCAGAGGAGAAATTTTGAAGATGTTACATAATAAAATGTTGTTTCTTTTTTAGCACTGTATATGATGCACTTAGTATTGTATTTTTGTTGCCAAACAAGCGATACATGAAGTTTGAATCACCGGTACCAGTGCAATGGGTAGCCGAATATACAGGAGCAAGGCTAGTGGGCAACGATACACAAGAAGCCACTGGTATCAACGAGATACACAAAGTAACAAACGGAGATATTTCGTTTGTAGACTTTGAGAAATACTATAATGCTAGCATCAATTCAGCAGCTACTATCATCATCATCAACAAAGAGGTGCCATGTCCTAAGGGCAAAACACTCCTCGTTATAGACGATCCATTTGCGGCATATGTGAAACTCGTTAAACGCTTTCGCCCCTTTCAGCCTGCTTATCAAATGATAAGCGATACTGCACTGATAGGTGAGGGAACACACTTACAGCCGGGTGTCTTTATCGGCAACAATGTACGTATAGGTGCCAACTGCCTCATACACCCGAATGTGACTATTTATGACCACACCATTATAGGTGATAACGTAATCATTCATGCCGGTTGTGTGTTGGGCGCAGATGCATTCTACTTCAAGCGCAGACGCGACCAAGTGATGCAGTATGACAAAATGGAGAGTTGTGGCAGAGTAGTTATAGAAGATAATGTAGAGATAGGTGCAGGCTCTACCATAGACAAAGGCGTGAGTGGCGATACCATAATAGGTGCAGGTACTAAGCTCGACAACCACATACACATTGGTCATGGAGCGGTGATAGGCAAAAACTGCTTGTTTGCGGCACAGGTAGGGATAGGTGGCAAGGCTATTATAGAGGATGAAGTAATACTGTGGGGTCAAGTGGGTGTAAGCAAAGACCTTACCATAGGCAAGGGTGCAGTAGTGATGGCACAGAGCGGCGTACCTGCCAGTCTGGATGGGGGCAAGGCTTACTTTGGCTCGCCTGTGGGTGAGGCTAAACCTAAAATGAGAGAGATGGCTTGGGTGAAGCGCATACCCGAGTTGTGGGAAAAAGTATATGGCAATAAAAATTTATAAAAACACTAGCGCGGGTGGCTACCATACATATCACTGAGCAACTACTGTTACGTGCATTCGATATCGATGAGTTTGAGCAGTTGTTCCATACCATTCAAGCCTCACGGCAGCATCTTTCCCCCTGGCTCAACTGGGTGGCTAAAACCACCCGTCCCGAACATTCGCTGGAGTTTATTCAGCAGGCTCAGCAACAACGACATAACCAAGAGGCGTTGGCACTTGGTATTTTCTATGCCAATGCAATTGTGGGTGGCATAGGTATGCACGACTGGGATCAGAAAACGGGTATAGCCCAGATTGGTTACTGGATAAGCAAAGATTACGAGGGCAAAGGTATCGTCAAGGCTAGTGTTCGCGGTCTCGTAGATTATCTATTTGGCACTATTGGGCTCAATAAAATAGAAATTCACTTCGTACCTGCCAACAAACGTAGTGCTGCTATAGCGGAGCAGTTGGGTTTCAGGGTAGAAGGTGTACTACGTCATAGAGTACTTCGCAATGGTAGGGTAGAAGATCTAGTAGTAACAGGGCTACTCAAAGCAGAATGGAAAAACAGACAATCATAAAAAAGTAACGGATATACTACCTGTGTACTAAATAAAAAAGTATTTTGCATACCGATAGTTATGAAAAACACAATTACTGTAATCGTAGCACTAATAGTACTGATGGTGGCAAGCAGTTGCGGTCGTACTATTTATCGTGCCAAAGTATACAAGAGCAATAAATACATTAAAGCCAAACAGCGCAACCACTTTTGGCACAGGCATGGTGCTATGCCCCGTCAGCATCACGGCGGTTACTGGTAGCAGATCCATACCACAGTGGCAGCGATAGTTGGCATCGGCAGTAAACCTTTGTCAGCACTACATCGTATTTGCCAGCTAGGTGTCAATCGTTTTCTAGCCTATAAAAAATTACAATAGTGGCCGTCCTCCTTCAGTTATCTATAATGAATTGTTAGGTTTTGCTGTTTTAATAATTAATAAACACTGTTCTTAGTACCTTTATCCATTATGAAGAAAACCATCCTGACCATACTACAATATGTATTATTTCTGGGGTTAGGTATATGGATAGTGTATCAGCTCATACACCCTCTGAGCCCTAAAGAGAGAACAGAACTCTTAGATGCAATAACAAGTGCCAATATATGGTATCTCATCCCCGTTTTTATAATAGGTTTTCTTTCTCACTTCTTCAGAGCAGTGCGCTGGCGCTATTTGCTCGATAGTGTAGACCTTCGTCCTTCTTTAGCCAACACCACCTTTGCAGTACTCATAGGTTACATAGCTAACTTGGCACTACCCAGAGCTGGCGAAGTAGCTAAGTGTACAGTGCTGGCTAAGTATGAAAAAATGCCCGCTCACAAAATGATAGGCACCATCGTAGCCGAAAGAGCCTTTGATATGGTGAGTTTAGGTGTCATCGCAGTGCTGGCTTTTCTGCTACAGGCTCAGTTTGTAGGTAGTTATGTCTCGTCCAAGATGGGAGCAATTTCAGCCAAGTTCGAAAGCAGTAAAACGATCTTGCTAATAGCCGGTGTTGTAATGATACTAATGGTAATAGCTGGTATTTTTCTTTATCGTCGTAACAGAAACACTAAAGTTGGCCTTTTCGTAAAGGAGCTCATGAGAGGTGTGCTATCCATACTGCACATGAAAAAAAGATGGGCATTTTTAGGCTATTCATTCCTCATTTGGTTTATGTACTTGCTGCAACTCTATGTAGGTTTTGGTTGCTTGCAAGATACTGCACATCTGTCCATGAGCACTGCACTGGTTGTACTGGTATATGGTAGCTTGGGTATGATAGTTACCCCCGGAGGAATAGGGCTCTACACAGCGCTGGTAGCCCAAATGCTGGTGGCTTATGGTGTAAACGAAGTGCCCGGACAGGCTTTTGGGTGGATAGCCTGGGTAGCCCAAACCGCCGTTATTATAGTACTAGGGTTGGTGGCTCTTGTTGCCATACAACCCTACAACCGCAAACGCAATGAACAAACTGGAGTGGATACAGAAAAAAGTATATAGCACCGATGCCCTACTACGCGACTGCAACGCGTGGAGAATGATGGGTAAGAAAATTGTTTTCACCAATGGCTGCTTCGACATTCTCCACCATGGGCATCTCGACCTCTTGGCACGTGCTGCTAGTCTTGGCAATACGCTCATAGTGGGTGTCAACACCGACGCTTCTGTGCAGCGGCTAAAAGGCCCTACACGCCCCGTGACTCAAGAACAAGACCGTGCTTTCCAGATCGCTTCATTGCTGTGCACGGATGCCGTTTGTCTGTTCGACGAAGACACTCCCGAAACACTCATTAAACTACTCAGACCCGATATACTGGTAAAAGGTGGCGACTACACCATCGATAAAATAGTAGGCGCCGACTTCGTGCAGCAAAATGGAGGGCAAGTACATATCATACCTTTTGTAGATGGCTACTCTACTACTGGTCTCATTAGTAGAATTCGTGGGTTGTGAGATAGCTGGGACAAGAAGTGTATAGGGAAAGTCAATAACACCTGCGAATCCAAATGTTATCGCTTGTTATTGCTTTTAATAAATTATAGGTTCGTCTCCAAATGTCGTTGTTAAATCACTTGAGTCTATAGCAACAGCATTTCGAATCAGATATTGTCAATTTGCCCTTAGTGGCTAAGAATCATATAAATACCGTTCATTGTTTTTTTGCTCACCCACTCACCACTTTAAGATCCACTATAAACCCTATAAGTGTGGTAAGGAAAACAATCTCCGAAAGCTGGAAGGGTCTTTGAAAACAAAAATGCCTATCAGTACCGTACCCACAGCGCCTATACCAGTCCACACGGCATATGCAGTACCTATAGCTAGTGTTTGGGCAGCCTTAACTAACAATGCCATGCTGATGGTGAGTGGCACCAGAAATCCGAAATACCATATGTATACAGCACTACCTGTTGCTTCCTTAGCCTTGCCAAGGCACATAGCAAACAATACTTCAGATAGTCCAGCTACAATCAGTATCAACCAATACATAAATCATTTATGACGTAAGTCTGTAAATGTCGGTAAATCTAACATAGTACATAGCAAACCAAACCGTGTTGCTAATTTGAGACCGCACTACCAGCATCCACCTAATGTAAGTGACTGTTTTACTGAGGTATATAAATATTTATTAATTGCATGCTAAAGGAAATCGTCATTTTTTCTTTTTAACTTTTTAGCCTATTCTTTTTAATACCTTTGGGGTCTGTTATAGGTAAAAATTATAGGTGCATGAAGCGACTAGCAATATTGGGTTCTACGGGTTCTATTGGTACACAGGCATTAGATGTAGTCTCTGCCAATCCAGGTATCTTTCAGGTAGAGGTGCTGAGTGCGCACAGCAATAGTACGCTGCTCATAGAGCAAGCCAGAAAATACAAACCCAATGCCGTAGTAGTAACTAATGAAGCTAAATACAAAGAAGTAAAAGATGCTTTACTCATGTTACCTATCAAGGTATTTGCTGGCGAAAAGTCGCTGGCCGATGTTGTGCAATGGGATACTGTTGATATCGTGTTGGGGGCAATCGTTGGTTTTGCAGGGTTGCACTCTACACTCGCAGCCATAGAGGCTGGCAAGCGCGTGGCAATAGCTAATAAAGAAACGCTGGTAGTAGCTGGCGAGTTGGTAATGCAGCGTGCAGCTGCAACAGGTGCTGCTATATTGCCAGTAGATAGCGAACATTCAGCTATATTTCAGTGTTTAGTAGGCGAAGACATTAACTCAGTAGAAAAAGTAATACTTACAGCATCGGGCGGGCCATTTCTAGGTCGCAAGTCCAACTATCTGGTCAATGTAAAAGCGTCTCACGCCTTGCAACACCCCAACTGGAGTATGGGGGCTAAAATCAGCATAGATAGCGCCACACTCATGAATAAAGGGCTTGAAATGATAGAAGCAAAATGGTTATTTGGCCTGCGTAATGAGCAGGTTGATGTTGTTGTGCATCCTCAATCAGTCATACACAGCATGGTCCAATTTGTTGATGGGTCGGTAAAGTCTCAAATGGGACTGCCCGACATGAAGCTACCTATACAGTATGCGCTGGCATTCCCACAGCGACTATCCAATACCTACAAGCGGGTCGATTTTAAAGAGTACGCCAAATTAACTTTCGAAGCCGCTGACTTTAAGACCTTTCGAAATCTAGCGATTGCTAAAGATGCAATGTACAAAGGCGGCAATGCACCTTGTGTGCTCAATGCTGCCAACGAAGTAATGGTACATGCTTTTCTACAAAACAAAGTAGGCTTTCTTGAAATGAGCGATATGATAGAAAAAACAATGGAAAGCGTCCCTTTTATAGAGCATCCCACACTGGCCGACTACCTGAGCACTGACACAGAAGCCCGCGAGTATGCAGCCGAATTTGTGAAAAAAAGCCAGCTGTCCATGTATTAGTGCCTTGTGTAATCATCACTCATCAAAGTCAAACAATAAAACTTTTTAACTCCCGATTTTTTTAAAATGCATTTAGATACGCTCCTATTGATGTCTGGCACCACCGTCAAGGTGCTGCAATTGTTTGTTGCATTATCGTTACTGATAGTGCTGCACGAGTTTGGCCATTTCTTCTTCGCACGTTTGTTCAAAACTAGAGTTGAGAAGTTTTACCTGTTCTTCGACTTTTTATTCCCATTTTCAGGTCTACTCAATTTTTCTTTATTCAAAAAGAAATCGGGCGACACAGAGTATGGTATAGGCTGGTTTCCGCTAGGTGGCTATGTCAAAATTGCCGGAATGGTAGACGAAAGTATGGACAAAGAACAAATGGCATTGCCCCCACAACCCTGGGAGTATCGTAGCAAGAAACCCTACCAGAGACTTTTCATAATGCTAGGTGGTATCATCGTCAATATACTGGTAGCGGTAATCATATACATAGCTGTGTTTAGTATTTATGGTGAAGAATACCTCCCCGTTAAAAACGCTACATATGGTATCATGGTAGACAGCACTGCCAAATCTATGGGCCTGCAAAATGGTGATAAAATTCTATCTATAGACGGAAAAGAAGTTACCAGATTCGACAAGATAGTATCGTCTATGATCCTGGATGAAGGCAAGGTAATACAGGTAGAACGTAATGGCAGCAAAATAGATGTACCAGTAAAAGAAGGAGTGGTAAGGTCTATACTCACCAAGTCGAAAGGCTCTTTTATTTCGGCTCGTGTACCAATAGTGGTAGAAGATGTAATGAAAAAAACCGCTGCCGAAACTATGGGTCTCCAAAAGGGGGATAGTATTATAGCGGTAAACGGCATAGCTGCTCCCTTCTTCGACCAATACGATAGCATAAAACGCACCCTCGCTGGTCAGCCCATTGCACTAACAGTAGTGCGCAATAACCAGCAAATGGAACTAAAGGGAGTTTTGCCTGCCGACAAAATATTAGGCTTCCGCCCACTATCCGATATGGGCCATTACTTCACTTTCGAGGAAATAAAGTATGGCCCGCTACAAGCTGTAGGCAAAGGAATATCCTTTACTGCCGATCAGTTTGGCAATTACGTTCGCCAGTTCAAGCTTATTTTCACTTCCAGCGAGGTTAAAGTAAACGAAAGCATGGGCGGCATCATCAGTTTTGGTAAAATTTTCCCTGCCGAGTTCGATATGCAGAAGTTCTTGATGCTCACTGCATTTGTGTCGATCATTTTGGCGTTTATGAATCTACTACCCATACCTGGTCTCGATGGCGGTTACGTAGTCTTTCTCCTTTGGGAAATGATTACAGGTAAGCCAGCCAATGAAAAAATAATGGAAAAAGCTACTACTGTCGGGCTCGTACTACTATTGGCCGCCATGGTCTACTTCAACGGTCTCGATATCTTCAGATTATTCAAGAATTAGAACCAAACAATTCAATACATTTATACCAAACAAGCCTGTGGCAAATGCTGCAGGCTTGTTTGGTGTTAATAGGGCCATAGAGGTGATCACAGGGTTAAGGCAACTGGTGAGTTGGGTTTATAAACCAGACTAAGCACAAGTGCTATAACAAAAAAGCAACTTTCAGTTATCAGCCATTGCGTGCCAAAAGTCCCTAAATCGCCTTCGGCCACAATGGTCATAAGCCGAGATAGAGCATAAAAACCCCATAGCATACTCAGGAATATCAAGCCGGTGCGCACCTGCTTGATCAACAAGTACACGATGGTTATAAACAAAGTCAGCCCAACACCGCCATATACACCCCTTATGGAGCTGAAAGCATCATTGTTGTTGAGCTCCACATGTACAAGATCCATTACAGATTGCGGGTCAGAAAAAGCCATCAAGCTCACGCTAAGCATACTGAGTGCAGAAAGTCCCATAAAGCTTCGGGACACTACTAGAATCATTTTTTGTTTGTTCATTTCGTTGTTGTTTTTGTTGCCGCAAAGATGCTGTGGGGACAAAAACTAACTCTTGGTAAATGCCAAGATTTACACAACAAAATATCAACTACAGTAAACTTAATGTTTAGTCACTCTTTACAGCTTTATGGCTGTAAACTTGAGCCCCACTGTCATTAACGACATATTAGAGCCTTCATCACGAACAGTATTTGTAACCACATACCCTACGTATGGGCCTAGCATACAAGTTATTATGTTGTCAAACTTCTCATATTTAAAGGAGATGCCACCGCTTATTTGTGGTTCCACAGTGATATCTTTAAACGCATTGATAGGAGCACCTACTTCTTTTTCCTGATTATAGTTGATGTTGGCAATAACTCCCCCTATAAAATAATAGCCTATTTTATATCCTTCTTGCAGCATCATGTACGATATAGGTACACTTATGTAATGAAGGTCATATCGATTGCTCGACTCTCTGGCTGTACCAGTGTACTTTTCACTGGTATTTAATATTGCTACCCCTAGCCCCATTGAGAAAAAATGATACAGATTAGCTCTTCTTGATGGGAAAATGAATTTGTAACCAATTTCTATTCGCACACTACTCCCACTGCCCTTGCCGGTACCCCCACCTTTTATAGTCGAGTTGGTAAGTAACAAACCTACCTCTGTCGATGTGTAGATTGTACCCGAGCTGCTGGCACCTGAGTATATGGGTGATGCTACCGGTGTAGTAATAGATGCTGGAAGAGGGGGTAACTCTGTGTTTGGGTCTATTAAGTGCAATGATGGTGCTTCCATTATATTGTCGGTTGCATCTAATGCCGACGACGGTAGCTGTTGGGCAGATAATGATGTGCAGAATATGGCACTAATAATAGTCAGGTATAATTGTTTCATAGCGAAAATTATGCCCGTAAATATATAGGCTATTACTGATATAGTTAAGTGTAAAGCAAGAATTATTGTAGAAAACAAAGTGTACTACAAAGGTTACTTTTGTAAACATTAATTGTAGTAAAAAACGGGTAAATCATGGCCAAAATAAAATCAGCTTTTTTCTGTCAGCAATGCGGTTATGAAACACCCAAGTGGACGGGCAAATGCCCATCCTGTGGGTCTTGGAACTCGTTTGTGGAAGAGGTAGTGCAGCGCGACGAAAAAACAAAGCCTGATGCGCTCAACTGGGACGATGGCGAAAGCAAGGAAAAAAGAAAAGCACATAAACTAGACGAGGTAGTACATGTGCAGCAAGCACGCATGATGGCTCCAGACCCCGAACTAAATCGTGTATTGGGCGGTGGCATGGTGCCAGGCTCTGTAATACTCGTAGCTGGCGACCCAGGCATTGGCAAAAGCACCCTTTTCCTACAGTGCGCTCTCCAGTGGAATACCATCACCATCCTATACGTATCGGGTGAGGAAAGTGCCCAGCAAATTAAGTTAAGAGCAGACAGAATAGGCATTAAAAACAACAACCTTTACCTGCTTACGGCTACCGACACCGCTACACTGTTCAACGAGGTAAAAAAAGTAAGACCACAGCTACTTATCATAGACTCTATCCAAACCCTCGAGTCGCCCTATGTCGAGTCCGCTGCTGGCAGTGTTTCTCAGGTGCGCGAGTGTGCGGCTGAGTTGCAGCGTTTTGCCAAGTCTACCAATATCCCCGTGTGCATCATTGGTCACATCACCAAAGATGGTGCCATTGCCGGCCCCAAAGTGCTAGAGCATATGGTGGACACAGTATTGCAGTTTGAGGGCGACCGCCACTATGCCTACCGGATACTGAGAACGCTGAAAAACCGCTTTGGCTCTACTGCCGAGCTGGGTATATACGAAATGGTGGCACAAGGTATGAGAGCCGTCACTAACCCATCTGAAATACTCCTGTCGCAGCACGATGAGCCACTCAGCGGCATAGCCATTGCTGCTACTATGGAGGCTTCTCGTCCCCTCATGATAGAGGTACAGGCATTGGTCACTCAGGCTGTCTATGGCACACCTCAGCGCACTGTGAGTGGTTTCGACCTTCGTAGATTACAGTTATTACTGGCCGTACTCGAGAAAAGGGGCGGATTTCACTTTGGTGCCAAAGATGTTTTTGTTAACATAGCCGGAGGGCTTAAGATAGAAGACCCTTCTATCGAGCTCGCTGTGGTGTGTGCATTGCTCTCTTCTTACGAAGACAAAACACTACCTTCTAATATTTGCTTGGTAGGCGAAATAGGCCTCAGTGGCGAAATCCGTGCCATCAATCGCATTGACCAGCGCATAGCCGAGGCAGATAAGCTGGGTATGGACGTAATATTTATACCCAAAGCAAACGCCAAAGGACTAGACACTAAAAATTATAAAATTCAGATCAAGACCGTCAACAAAGTAGAAGATGTCTACAAGATGCTGTTTTGATGATACCTACAGCAATAGTGAATTATTGCTTCACCATTGTTGTGCGTAGTATACTACCACCTTCTGTTTGTAATGAACACTGATAAATACCGGTTGCCAAATGACCTAAAGATAATGTAGTACTGCCCCTCACCCATTGTGTATGCACCAGCACACCCAGTACATTGTATACACGCACAGTACAGTCGCCGTATGTTGGTGCGGTTATGTTTATGTTGTCGACAAATGGATTCGGATGTACCCAAGTTTTAGTTGTTGCAACGTTGCTGCTCAGGTAGGCTGTGCTACAAAGGGTACAGTTTTTCTGGTGAGTCACATCGGTAGCTGCTGCTAGTGTAGCATCAAACAGACTACCAGAGGTACAATCATTTTTCAGGCGGCTATTGAGCCACGGTATTAGGTATCTGTTGATGATGGTATGTTGGGTAGTGCGGTCTATAATTGGTGTCGGTGTGCAAGACGATTCACCAAATGAACAAGCTGTGTTCGTTTCCGCCATCAGGCAGTGGCTACCACCAGTAATGCTGATGTAGTGTTTACAACTTGCCGGTGTAGCGTCATACATCGGTATTTGGTTGGTAGCAGGGGGTGTTACGCAGTCATTTTGTCCAGCTATTACCAATGTGTTAGCGTTGACAGTCCCTGCAGCTGCTATTGCCGATGGTGTAGTTTCGGCAGGTGCTAGAGTTGCAATAGCTTTTATGCTGCTATTGGCAGCAGCAGCTAAGTGCGCAGCGCCTCCGCCCATGCTATGCCCCATTACACAGGTCATGGTATCTACCTTGTTATACAGTATCGATGTCGATGTGTTGCCCAGTTTTCCCAGCTCCTTCAGCACAAACGACAAATCCTTACCAAAGGCATCATGGCTTGGAGAAAAGGTGCCTTCTGTTTTGGGGAATGCTATAATGTATCCTGCTGGAACTACTGCCTCCCATATATTCTGATAAGCACTCCATGCCATCACAAACCCATGCCCGAATGCTATGGCAGGCACCTTGCCGGTTATACTTGTCGCAAATGCGGCATTATCACCTGCCACGTCGGCTGGATAATAGATTTCCACAGGCACTGATCGATTGCTTCGTGCCGAATCTATAAAGGTTGCGGTTATATGACCTATTGGGTAAGGCTGTGCTGCAACTTCGTTCGCCATCACTAATAGCAATAAAACCGAGTATATGTATCTCATAAGCGTCAATAAAGTGGTGTGAAAGTAATAATTATGTTTAATATTTCGTCAATAATTTTAAACAAACCTTATTTCATATGCTCTTTCCCCTAAGTGCTACAGTTATTCGTTATACATACTTCAATGTTTACAATGTGGGTAGATGTCCAATACCCACTACCTTTGTGTTATGTCATTTTTCAGGAGTGTAAGACCATTCATAGTTGCAGGGCCGTGCAGTGCAGAAACCAGAGAACAGGTGTTGACCACAGCCGCTGCGTTGGCGGGTATGAATGTGCAACTAATGCGGGCTGGTGTCTGGAAACCGCGCACTAAGCCGGGCTCGTTTGAAGGGAATGGAGTACCGGCGCTCGAGTGGCTACAAGAAGCTAAAAAGACATACGGTTTACCTGTAAGTATAGAAGTAGCTGAGACAACCCATGTGGAGCTGGCACTGCAACATGGCATCGATGTATTGTGGATAGGTGCACGCACCACTGTCAATCCCTTTCAGGTGCAGCGATTGGCAGATGCGCTCAAAGGGGTGAACATACCAGTAATGGTGAAAAACCCCGTCAATCCAGATGTAGACTTGTGGGAGGGTGCCATAGAGCGAATTATGAAAGCTGGCATTACAGATGTGGCTGCTATACACAGAGGTTTTTCCGGCTATTCTACTGCTGGTGGCTACCGAAATCAGCCTAACTGGCCCATTCCTATAGAGCTGAAGAGACGCAAACCTGAGTTATGTATCATCTGCGACCCCAGCCACATTACTGGCAACAAAAACCGCATTGCAGAGCTGTCGCAAAAAGCTCTGGATATGCATCTGGATGGGCTAATGATCGAAACACACCCCAATCCTGATGCTGCTTGGAGCGATGCCGCACAGCAGGTAACACCCACCCAACTGAAAACTATTCTAGCAGGACTGGTAATAAGGGAAGAACATACACATTGCATGAATGGTCAAGAGCAACTGGAGGACCTCCGCCAAACTATGGACAGTATGGATGCTGAAATTGTAGACCTCATAGCCAGACGTATGGAGCTCAGCGGCAAAATAGGTGCTGTAAAACTAGCCAACAACATGACAGTATACCAGCCAGCCAGATGGCGCGAAATAGTAGCCACTCGTGGCCAAAGAGGCGAAATGCAAGGTCTCACCAAGGAGTTTGTGGTGAGTGTCTATGAAAAAATACATCAGGAAAGCATTAGGATACAACTTGGCGATACCACTGCCGAAAGTATAGATGCACAGGGAGAGGTTAAGGCTACTGAGTAATGCAAATTGTGGGATGGGTAAGGTGATAGTGCAAAATAATATTCACTGCCACAAAGCAGAAGAGCAAAAAAACAGCCTAAATGATGAAGTTTATTTATTCATCTTTCCTTACTAAATTTACCATTTTTAAAGCATAAGTATTGGCACTAAAACAACATCTGGACGACAAAGTACGTTTCGACCAGCAGGTAGACAATTCGTTGTCCTATGTATTACCATTTATAGAGCAAACTAAGCCCATTACAGCTGGTACCACTGTTTTTGAAGTAGGTACTGCCGAGGGTGGTGTATTGTTGCCTTTTGCCAATAAAGGCTGCAAATGTGTCGGCGTCGACCTAGCACCTGAGCGCATAGAGTTTGCAAAAGGATTTCTGGAAAAAGAGGTAAAAGAAGGAAAGATAGAACTACTTTGCCAAAACATATATGATGCTGACTTCCTCTCTCGGTTCAAGGGTCAGTTCGATATCATCATCCTGAAAGATGTGATTGAACACGTACCCAATCAAGAGGCGTTTGTGCCCTACCTCAAAAACTTCCTAAAACCCGATGGACAAATATTTTTTGGTTTCCCACCATGGTACATGCCCTTTGGCGGGCACCAGCAGGTGTGTCGCAAAAAGTGGGCAAGTGTGTTGCCTTGGTACCACATTTTGCCCAGATTCGCCTACAAGGGTTTGCTCAAAATGGCTGGCGAGCACGATGTGGTGATAACAGAGCTTATGGAAATAAAAGACACCCAAATAACCATTGAGCGATTCGAAAAAATAGTAAAAGCCAGCGGACTAAAAGTACTCCACAAGCAACACTACCTCATCAACCCCATTTACAAATACAAATTCGGCCTACAACCCCGCAAGCAGTTTTCCCTTATCTCAGCCATACCATTCGTGCGCAATTTCATTACTACTTGTGTGTATTATACGGTAGGATGATTTATTATACTTTTGCAAAAGTTGCGATGTAGCTAAATAGATCCATAATCAATGATAAGACTAATAGAAGCGAGCAATTATCGTAGTCTGAAATATATCAGTCAATCATTAGGTGATTTTCATGTACTGATAGGGGCAAATGCCACTGGTAAAACTACATTTCTCGACACTATAAAATTCATTTCAGACATAGTTAACCTTGGAATAGACAAAGCAGTTTCTCTAAGAGCATCTTACTTCGATGAATTGACCTTTGCAGGAAAAGGACACGATTTAGAACTTGCATTTGAGGCAGAATTACCCATCAACACCAAAGATTTGTTTCACACAAACAAGTATGACACACTAAGGTACGAACTAAAAGTAGGGATTAAGCCCGATACGGGGGAATTAATAATCATCTATGAAACCTTGTCGTTGTTTGTAGCAGAGCTACAGCCTTTGCCACTCAAAAAGACACACAATAGCTTCCCCCAATATCTAGAACGTTCATCTATATTAGACAAAAAAATTGTCAACCCTTACAGAGAAGTGATATCCAGATTACCCACCGGGCGATGTGTATTCAACTCAGAATATGAAGAGGCTAGTGATAAAAAAGCATACTGGGAGGGGGAATTCACATTTCCAAGAAACAAAACAGCTTTAGGAAACTTGCCCGAAGACGTCACAAAGTTTCCTGCATCTACTTGGTTAAAGTCATTTTTACAAAATGGCATACAATTATTTGTGTTAGACAGTCAGGTTATGCGAGTACCCAGCCCATCGGGTCAGTCTTTGCAATTCAATACCGACGGATCTAATCTACCTTGGGTAATTGAGGATCTAAAGAAAAACAAGAAAAGATTCACACAATGGATTGAACACATACAAACTGCACTACCCGATATTACAGATATTGTTACCATAGAACGACCAGAAGACCGAAAGCGATATATAAAAGTGATATATAGCAATGGTATTGCAGTTCCTGCTTGGTTGGTATCTGATGGTACATTGCGATTATTGGCTCTTACAATACCAGCATATCTCAGCAATTTAAATGGTGTTTATTTGATTGAAGAACCAGAAAATGGAATTCATCCACGGGCTATAGAAACAGTTTACTCGTCACTCTCTTCTGTGTACAATGCACAGATTCTATTGGCGTCTCATTCGTCCATTATTTTGGGAATGGTGCAACCAAAACAACTACTCTGTTTTGCCAAAACACCCGAAGGGGTTACAGATATAGTATCGGGAGACGAACACCCCAAACTAAGAGAATGGCAAGGTAACCCTAACCTGAATTACTTATTTGCAAGCGGAATATTGTCATGAAAGATATCATTATATTGGTTGCAGATAGCTATCAGGAAAAAGTATTGGAAGCATTATTGCCCAGAGTACCCATTTCGTCGGGTACACGACCATTTACCTACGACTTTATCAGAAATCCGGGTCATGATTCGGGAGCATATAATGACAGCCATGAGTTATTGCGACCATACAGCAAGCAGTATTCATATGCATTGGTACTTATGGACTATGAGGGGTGTGGCGTTGAACACCAAAAATCTGCTGAAGAAGTAGAACAATACGTGGCCGAGTTGCTAGATAGAAGTGGGTGGGAAAACCGCAATAAAGTGGTAGTAATAACACCCGAACTCGAAACATGGATGTGGATGGATAATCAACATGTAACCAATGCTATAGGTTGGGAGCAAAAAGAAGGCCTCTACGAATGGGCAAGACGGAATGGATACATCGGTAATGAAGTTTACAAACCAGAACGACCAAAGGAAACACTTGAAAAGGCATTGAAGTTGTCAGGTACACCTAAGTCTGCTGCTGTTTATAAAAAGATAGCAATGCACGCTTCCTACAAAAAATGTGAAGACAAGGCTTTTATAGGCATGATTGGTACATTGCAAGAGTGGTTTCCTGTTGTTTAATTCTTAGTCTTTTTTATAACTTACTATTAATACCCCCCCTACACCGCACACCATATATCCCAGCTTGCTTCAGCCTGCAGTTGCAGCATCTCAAAGCCGTTTTTGGTGGTAGCACCATTAGCTTTACCATGCACCAAAAAACGTGTCTCCTCAGGATTGTATATTAGGTCATACAGCAGGTGTTGCGAGCCCAGGCTATTGTAGGGCAGTGCAGGCGCATTGTCTATCAGCGGATACATACCCATAGGCGTAGTATTTACAATCAGTTTATGAGCATCTAGCAGCGCAGGTGTCACATCGCTATAGGCTATTGCCCCCTCTGCATTACTTCCCGACACCTTGGTGTACGGTATGCCCAACTGCTGCAATACATAGGCCACCGCGCGCGACGAGCCACCAGTACCCAGTATCAGTGCCTGTGTGTGATGGGCCGTTAGTAGTGGTATCAGGCTTTGTTCAAATCCTATCGCATCGGTATTGTACCCAGTTATTTTTCCTTCTTTTATACTAATGCAGTTTACCGCACCTATTACTGCCGCCGATCTATCTACACTATGCAGGTAGGGTAGTATGGCTTCTTTGTGCGGCAATGTCACATTCAGTCCCACTAGTTGCGGCTGTGCTGCTAGTAAAGCGGGCAGATCGGAGATATGTGGCAATGGATACGCATCATAAGTAGCAGCAAGATGCAAAGAGGCAAATTTTTTCCGAAAGTAAGCCGGAGAAAAAGAATGGGCGAGTGGGTAACCTATTATTCCGTAGTGCACTTGATTCTTGGTTGTATGGTTCGTCCAAAAAAATACTGGTAGTGCCATCCAGCAGAATGGCAAGCAAAAATCCGAAATATGCAGCAATAAAAGTGTAATAATTATCCCCAATACCACACCTGTTTTGCAGGGTTGGGATTAAGTTATTGTGTTTGCAATCACTGTGTTAATGCGGTCGTTGTGTATACATGGGTTATTTACAATTTTCTGGGGCTACATACACCTTCTTCCCCGCTGCATTAATGTAGTAGCAACCACCTCTGGGGCCGCTCAGGTACACGCGGGGTTTAGGTGGTGGTGGCAATGGCAGCGGATTACCCCCCTGATACTTAGGGGCAATATATTTTCTTGCATTAGAGTACGCTATACCTTTGTCTACAGTTTTGTAGCTACTGGTACCATATCTCTGATAGTAGTAGTCAAATCGTTTAACCGGTATTTGGGTTGCATTTACAGTCAGCGTAGTATCAGCACCTGGTACCGTTACTAAAGCACGATACTTCACCAAGTAGCGCTTAGGCACCCATCCATTCAGATTCACCACCTTATACTGATGCTCGGGCATATAAATGGGTATAGAGATGTGGCACATGGTTTTCAGGATGTTCTTATCTATATATTTTATCGAAACGGCAGTATCTATCGTCACCTCACAGCCTGCATGTGCTATACCACATACATTATAGTCAGGCAGGTGGCTATCTCTTATCACCAGATTTGGTGCATTCACATACCGCACATCCTGCCCTGTAGCTACAGCAGCAACAAAACATAGCATCAATAATAGCAGTCTGGGCATGACACCGTGAAATTAAGGATTTAGGTAAGACAGATTAATCGCCTTGAAAAATTAAGAACGGGATAAACTGCTATTCTCCCATCACATAGGCGCCCATTGTTCCGGTATGGAGCAGCACTATCTTTTGCTCGCTGCACATTTCCTCCAGCGCCACCATTTCTTTTTTCGATAGCTGGTTACCCACTACCACTACCTGCGGCTCATACTGCGCCACTAGCGCGGGCAGCGGCGGCAGAGTAGCTACAGCCAGTATCAGCGTATGCACGGGTGTAGGAGCGGTATAGAACACTGGTTTGTCCAGCACTAGCACAGTCTTTCCTGCTATCAGGTGAATGTTGTGTGCCGGGGCCAATTGCTCCTGCCATGCCTGCCATGCATCATGTGTCGGTTGGGTAGCATAAGCTATCTTTTGGGTAGTGGTGTTATCGGTTGCTAGTACACTGTAGCGCGTGCCATTTATCAATTCTGCATGTGTGCTATGCGGCGTATTATACACCACTAGTCGTTGCTGCCT
>CAMDNC010000035.1 GCA_945902755.1 Flavipsychrobacter stenotrophus | reverse complement strand
ATACATACATTCTCCACCGCACTAAACTCTGGCAGCAAATGGTGGAATTGGAACACAAACCCTATATGTGTGTTTCTAAACCTTGCTTGTTTGCGGGCGGGTAGTTGCAGCATATCTATGTTGTCTATCAGCACACGACCACTATCGGCTTTGTCTAGCCCACCTAGCAGGTGCAGCAGCGTACTTTTACCGGCTCCTGATGGCCCTACTATACTCACTATTTCACCCTTGTGCACCGTCAGCGACACATCATTTACCACCGTCAAGGCAGCATACTTCTTTACGAGGTTTTTGGCTACTAGCATATACTACAGACCTGCAAGTTATCCATATTTACAGGATATTAAAAATGCAATACTTTACAACTCTACCCATTGCCCAAACCTAGAATTATTAAAATCATAACGATGCAGAAAAACAGCCCTCTAGCCCACCTACATCCCTCTACTACATTCACTATTCGTCCTTAAAACCCACTTTTATATGCGATCCATCACAAAAGGGTTTGTTGGCAGATGCACCACACCTACAGAAGGCTGTTACCTTGTTTTTGGTGGTTTCATTACCATTTTTGTCTTTTACTGTCAGGTTGCCATATACCATTAGGGGTCCATTTTGCAGTACCTCTACAGCTGTGGTAGTGGTGGTGTGGTCGGTGGGTGTGGCTTCAGTCGTTGTTTGTATATAGCTCAGCGCGCCAGATGGGCATTTACTCACTTGCTCCATGATGCGGTCTACAGTGGCACCTTCCATGTTCACCCATGGGTGGTTACGCGGGTTAAATACTTCAGCCAGTTCCTGCCAGCACTTTTTAGAGTGTATACATAGGTCAGGCTTCCACAACACGGTTACATTATCATGCTTATATTTTATTACCTTTTCAGTCATAAATACAGTGGTTTTGTAGTACTAAGATAGTACTTAGAACTACAAAACCACTAGCGGCTGGCTACTTTAGCATAGGCACTTCAAATATCAGCACATCGCTTGTTTCTACAGCACTTATGTTGATACTGTCTGTTTCAGAAATGCCTAGCGCATCTCTTTTGCTCAGTGTTTTGCCATGAGCGTCTAGTTTACCATCTACTACCAGTATGTACGCACCATGCATGGGGCTGTGCAAGCTATGTGTAAGGCTGTTACCCGCTTGTAGCGTGGTACGGTATATCCACCCATCTTGGTGTATTTTCAGCCCCTGGTCGTCATTTTCTATAGGCGAAACCAGTGTCTGCAATTGGTTGATGCGGTCAGCCTCTACAAATGTTCTTTGGTCGTAGCGTGGTTGTACATCCCTTTTATTGGGGAACAACCACGTTTGAAAGAGCTTTACTTTTTTGTCAGCGCTGTGGTTATACTCGCTGTGATACACACCCGTACCCGCGCTCATTACCTGCACTTCTCCGGGCTGTATGGTTTCTTCATGACCCATGTTATCTTTGTGAGCCAACACCCCTTCCAGTACTATGGTTATTATTTCCATATTATCATGTGGGTGTGCCCCAAACCCCTTACCCGGAGCCACAGTGTCATCGTTGAGCACTCTCAGCGCACCAAAGTGTATTTTGCCCGGATCGTACCAACCCGCAAAACTAAAAGAATGATAAGCATCTAACCAACCATGATTTGCATGTCCTCGTTGCGATGCCGGATGAAAAACTATATTTGCCATAATTGTTTGTTTTAAGAATTTAGATGTACCTACACATATGCAAAGCATATGCCAACCTACTCATCTGCCAAAGTAGCAGAAATAGTGGCATTGTAGCATGAATAGTGTGGAATAATAAGCAACGCTATTAGCACCATCATTATTAACTTTACAGCATATAACTCACATACACACATGGCTCAGAGCATATTGGTAATAGATGACGAACGTGCTATCAGAAAAGCACTCAATGAAATACTCACCTTCGAAGGTTACACTGTAGATGAAGCAGCAGATGGCGCAGAAGGTGCCAAAAAGATAAAGGAAGGCAATTATGACTGCATATTATGCGATGTAAAAATGCCAAAAATGGATGGTATGGAAGTGTTGCAATTATCTAAACAAGAAAAACCAGATACCCCATTTATTGTCATTTCTGGACATGGCACTATCGAAACAGCCGTAGACGCAGTAAAAAAGGGTGCATACGATTACATATCTAAACCACCAGACCTTAACAGACTATTGATAACCATTCGCAACGCAATGGATAAGAAATCGCTGGTGGTAGAAACGAAACAACTACGCAAGCGTATATCTAGGGGTTATGAAATGATAGGTAGCAGCGACCCTATGATGCGCATTCAAGAAACGATAGCCAAAGTAGCGCCCACAGATGCCCGTGTACTAATAACCGGCGAAAATGGTGTAGGGAAAGAACTTGTAGCTCGCAAAATTCATGAACTCAGCAATAGAGCAGCGGGACCATTGATAGAGGTAAACTGTGCTGCCATACCTAGCGAACTCATAGAGAGTGAACTTTTTGGACATGAAAAGGGCTCGTTTACGTCTGCTATCAAACAAAGAATTGGAAAGTTTGAACAGGCTAATGGTGGTACGCTTTTTCTAGACGAAATAGGCGATATGCACCTTGATGCACAAGCCAAAATGCTGCGGGCCCTACAGGAAGGTAAAATAACGAGGGTGGGCGGCGAAAAAGAAATAAAAGTAGATGTACGAGTGCTAGCAGCAACCAATAAAAACCTTATGGAGGAAGTGGAGGCCAAAAAATTCAGAATGGACCTTTACCATAGGTTGAGTGTCATACTCATACAAGTACCATCGCTCAATGCCCGTAGAGACGACATACCAGCCCTTATCGAACACTTTATGAAGGATATTTGCGAGGAATATAAACAACCACAAAAGGTGATAGAAAAAGCTGCTATAGAGTCGCTAAAAGCACACAACTGGACTGGTAACATACGTGAACTCCGCAACGTTGTAGAACGTCTAATAATACTATCAGATAAAGAAATCACCAAAAAAGACTTTGAAACCTACATTCTATTGAGGTAATTACAATCTTTAGTATAAAATGTTTTAAAATGGGCTAATCAGCAATGGATAGCCCTTTTTGCATGTGGCACCAAATTGATGACGTAAAAAAAACCGCCCACTGTGTGGACGGTTTCGTAAATTATGATTTAACAAACAAAGGATTAATGTGATTCTTCACCTGGTCTGAGAGGAGTTGTTTGTGGAATAAAGTCACCACCCTCTCCATTGTCTTTATAATCATATGGCCAACGATGTACTTCAGGTATATCACCTTCCCAGTTACCATGACCAGGATTGATAGGTGTAGTCCACTCGAGTGTAGTTGAACCCCAAGGATTTTGTGTAGTAAGCTTGCGACCTTTGAACATACTCACTATATAGTTGAACACAAACAACAACTGAACTAAGAATACAACCAGAGCTACTATACTTATGAAACCATTGATGCTTTGGAACTGTTTGAAAGACTCCCAAGCAGAGAAATCATAGTAACGACGCGGCATACCTGCAATACCTTCGTAGTGCATTGGCCAGAAGATAAGATAAGCACCAATGAACGTAATAAAGAAGTGTATGTAACCCAATGTATTGTTCATATATCTGCCAAACATCTTCGGGAACCAGTGATACACACCCGCAAACATACCAAAGAATGCAGATACACCCATTACAATGTGGAAGTGAGCAATAACGAAGTAAGTATCATGCAAGTGAATATCAAGAGCAGAGTTACCTAAAAATAAACCCGTGAGCCCACCTGAAATGAAAAGCGACACAAAACCTAATGCAAAAAGCATAGCAGGGTTAAACCTCAAATTTCCACGCCAGATAGTAGTAATCCAGTTGAATACTTTTACTGCTGACGGAACCGCAATAAGTAACGTTAACAACACGAATATTGAACCAAGGAATGGACTCATACCAGTTACGAACATGTGGTGCGCCCAAACCAAAAACGCAAGTAATGTGATACCAATCAACGATATAATCATCGCAAAGTAACCAAATATAGGTTTGCGACTATTTGTTGACAGTACTTCTGATGCCATTCCCATGCCAGGAAGCATGATAATATATACCTCAGGGTGACCTAAAAACCAGAATAAGTGTTGGTACAATATTGCAGAACCTCCGATGTGTGGTAGAGCCTTACCACCGATGAATATTTCGGATAGATAAAAGCTTGTACCTAAATTACGATCAAAGATCAATAGTATAACACCAGAAAATAAAACAGGGAATGAAAGCACACCCAAAACTGCTGTGAAAAATAACGCCCATATAGTTAGTGGCATACGGGTAAGGGTCATCCCTTTGGTACGCATGTTGAGAACAGTACTGATGTAGTTTAAACCACCCAACAAAGACGAAACTACGAATAAAGCCATACCCATTAACCAAAGATCCATACCTATTCCAGAACCGAGAGAAGCTTCTTTCAGCGCACTCAACGGTGGATAAGTAGTCCAACCACCCGACGCTGGCCCTGTTTCTACAAAAAGAGAAATCAACATTATGACACTGGCAGCAAAGAAAAACCAGTATGACAACATGTTCATGAAAGGAGACGCCATGTCACGTGCACCTATTTGTAGTGGTATAAGCAAGTTGGCAAAAGTACCGCTCAAACCAGCCGTAAGAACAAAGAATACCAATATAGTACCATGCATTGTTACCAAGGCATAATAGAACTCAGGAGAAAGTTTTCCGCCTTTGGCCCACTCTCCCAACATGCTTTCCATAAAAGGAAAACTTGTATCTGGAAATCCTAATTGGAAACGAAATAGTACGGAGAACAATGCGCCAATTATAGCCCATATAATACCCGTGATAAGAAATTGTTTAGAGATCATTTTATGATCCTGGCTGAAAATATACTTCCAGATAAAATGCTGCTCATGATGCTCGTGACCATGATGATCTGCAGCTTCGTGCCCATGTGCTACCTGTGGCCCCTCGATTATAATTGCTTCGTTGTTCATTGTTGCACTTTTTTTGGCTTTTAAAATGTTTTTAGCCGATTATTTCATCGAAATTACTTTTGTACTGTCTGCGACGGGCGCATCTTTAACCTCTGCTGCTGGTACTGCTGGAGTAGCAGCCGGATTGGCAGTGGCATAATAAGATGATTGACTCGTCATCCACTTGTCATACTGAGCCTGAGTTTCAACAATAATGGTACCACGCATAGCATAGTGACCTTTACCGCATAGCTGATCGCAGGCAATCTCATATACAAAATTAGGGTTCTTGGTGATAAGCTTCATTGAATCTGAAGTGATTGTAGGTGTAAACCACAGAGTGGTAGTTATCCCAGGCACAGCATCCATTTTCATACGGAAGTGAGGTAGACCAACATCATGAATTACATCACGAGAACCAATAACAAGCTTTACTGGTTTACCAACAACTACGTGCATTTCACCATTTTGAGCTATGATATCGTCAGAGTTGTGTGGATCTGACCAATCAAGACCCAATACGTTATTAGCATCGTTGATTTTACGGAAATCTCTTTTACCCAGCTCATTATCTTTACCAGGGTAGCGTATCAACCAGTTGAATTGCTTTCCGACAATTTCTATAACTGTAGCCTCAGCAGGAGCAGGAGAAGTTACTTCGTACCAATTACGGAGACCAATTCCTACAAGAACAGCCATAGCTATAGCGGGGATTGTAGTCCATATCAACTCTAGTTTATTACTATGAGCAAAAAAGTAAGTTGTACGTTTATCAGAGGCTTGATACTTGAAGCAAAACCAAAATAATATAGCTTGAGTAAGCAAAAATACTATTCCGGTAACAACAAGTGTAGTATTGAACATAGCATCATATCGCTCACCTGTTTTGCACGCAGCTACTGGTAGCATCATATCCTTGAAATAGTTATGACACTCCCATATTCCCCAAAGCCCCAAAACAAACATGACTACGAGCAAGAAAGCAATAGCTCTATTGACCTGAGCATTAACTTTCTTTTCACCACGCAAGATTGCTGCGTATTCGCTTGCTTTACCTATCTGGTAGATGATTACAAAAACCAGAATAATCAATGATATCATTATAAATCCCGACATGGTCGATCAGCTTGTATTTACTTGTTAAATGTATTTTTATTCTTACTCAATTCCCTAATAAGTACTATGCAATGTGTATTGCAGTTTCCTTCAGCAATATATTGTTGTGCGTAATGAGCGATGCCTTAGAAAGTGTACGAGACACAGAGAATATCAAAATACCGACAAAGCCCATGAATATTCCGATTTCGTACCAGTTAATGTGCCATTCAGCGCCCAAAGGACCTGGCATAATCATTTGAAAATAATCGAGCCAGTGACCGAAAATGATAACCATGGCCATGAAAGTAACTGTGAAATAATTACGCTTACTTGGCCGCGCCATCAAGATAACTATCGGCATCACAAAGTTGATAATAAAGTTTGCATAGAAAATTACACTGTAGGGACCCTGTTGGCGCATTTTGAAGTACACAGTCTCTTCTGGGACGTTAGCATACCATATCAGCATGTATTGAGAGAACCAAAGGTATGTCCAGAATACACTGAATGCGAACATAAACTTACCAACATCGTGCAGATGTTCTGTAGTAACCAACACCAAATTGCCCTGATTTTTAAGATATACTATCCACAACATGATAAGAGACATACCACTAACGAAAGCACTAGCGAAAGTATACCAACTGAAAAGTGTAGAGAACCAGTGAGCATCGATACTCATAACCCAGAACCAAGGAATAGTGCTCATTTGTGTAAGCGCATATACTAATAAAAACACTCCAGACAAGCGGAATACTTTCCAATAGATTTTAGTATCGTTTTTGGGTGCACTTTCTTGTGCAATGGACATTGCGCGGAATTTTCTTCCGAAATATGACCAAAGACCAACAGCTACCAGACTGAAACCGACAAACATACCTTTGTTCAGGAAAGCAGACTTACCTTCTAGTATTTTATCACCTTTAGGAATTGTCACCCATGGGAATATTGTATTCATACCATGAGAGTCGGTGAAAGTAAATACAATACCAAAAAGCACCAGTAATGCTATTGATCCGAAAATCCACACGTTAGCACCTATTGCCTCTGGAACGCGGCGGAAAGCAACAATCCAAGCGCCCTGAGCAAGTGAAACAGCAGCCTGAATAAATATACTTACTGTGGTGATTAGTGTAAAGAACACACTATCGTGTAATAAAACTGTCCAAAATCGAGCCCTATCTGTATCGACCGAGCTGGTAAGTAAAGAAGCAATACCCCCTATCAGCGTAAGAACGCCTACCGCAATAAGTGCGATACTGGTATTTCTCAATCGTGCGGGTATCTCAAAACGATCATTCATTGTTTGCAACTTTTATTAAAATTCGTTTTATACTAATTACTGTCTATTATACAAGTGTTATTACTGAGACTAATTGGCTTTCGCCGCTGTGTCTGCAGCTGGTGCCGGCGCAGAAGTCGCTGATGCAGCATAAGTGTAAGCGTCACCACCATTTTCTGACTGTACCTTTTTGATGTAAGCAATAACCATCCAGCGTTGCTTTATGTCGAGCTGTGAAGCATAAGCCCCCATCATATTTTTGCCGTACTTGATAGCTGCATACATCTGACCAGCAGGCATATGCAAGTACTTAGCATCTTTCAGATTTGCAGGCATAGATGCAAATTTACCATTAGTATACAATGGACCCTGACCATCAAGACCTGTACCATGACAAATACCACAATAAATGTTGAACAACCTTCTTCCCTCATCGATATCGTTGTCTGTGAAACGAAGAGAAGTATTGAAAGTTTTGTAGTATGAAGTATCGCCCTCTACCATGTGATCGGGCATTTCCTGACCACGAGATATTGTACCAGTTACGGGCTTACGACTAGTGAGACCATCCTCGAAGTTAGGATTAGACGTATAAGCATCATATGCGCGCGAGTAGGTCATATCGGGTGCATATATATGACCCGGAGTACGACGCATATTGCCAGAGTCGCAGGACACAAGGCCCACTGCCAACGCCAGACTTGCTACTACTATGCTTTTAATCTTGTTCATATTCAATGTCCGAATTCAAATGCTTTCTGTAACCTGATGTAGTGTAGAAAGCTTGTTTAGTACTGAAAAATTGTTTTATATTCTTTGTCACCATTTGAACACTAACCGGCGTTAAGCGCCTCGTATTCTTCTTTTTGATCCCAACGACCATACCACCAGCCATCTTCAGCCATTTGTACCGAGGTTTCAACGGCTCCAGTTGACTTCAAGAAATTTACTACTTCATCTTGGGGTGTTTTGTCGTTAATTTCTATAGCCATTACAAATAAATCGTCACTTTGGCGTGGGTGGAAGACGTGCTTCTTAACACCGAACATAATTTGATTGAGGTAGCAGAAGGTGAGCGTCATACCTACGGCAGCAAACAATACAGTAAGCTCGAAGGTGATAGGTACCCATGCTGGCAAAGCAAAGTGTGGTTTACCGCCATAAATGATTGGCCAATCTGAAGTAAAAATCCAAGAAATGAACCCAACTGCAGTAGAAGTACCGCAAATACCGTAAATAAAACCGGCTATGTGCAGGTCAGTTTCTTTCAAACCCATAGCCTGATCGAGACCGTGAACGGCAAATGGAGTGTAAACATCATGCAGTTTATAGCCGCTGTTGCGCACTTTTTTTACAGCAGGAAACAATACTGCTTCATCATCGTACGCTGCTACCGCAAATTTCTTAATAGCCATTTTATTTCAAAATTCTTAAGTAAATATTCAATTATATACTCTACCTAGTTAACTTACGCTATAACACCGATTAGTGGTGCGCAACAGCGTGATCTTCGTGATGTGAAGCCTCTACTTCGTGTACAAATTCCTCAGCACTTTTCTCTTCTATAGCCTGCATTTCGCGTTTGTAGTTGTCACCAGAAGTTTTCAACACAAACTTGATTTCGGCTACTGCTATTACTGGGAAGTATTTAGCAAACAAGAAGTAACAAGTGAAGAATAAACCGAACGTACCAAGATAGAAACCAACTTCTGGCCACTCAGGGCTGTAATATGCCCAACTGCCTGGTATCCAATCGCGGTAAGTAGAAGTAGCGATGATTACGAAACGCTCGAACCACATACCAATGTTAACAACGATAGACATAATGAAGGTGAAAGGAATGTTACGACGCAACTTCTTGATCCAAAACAACTGAGGAGAAACCACGTTACAGGTCATCATAGCCCAATAGCTCCACCAATAAGGACCAACGATACGCCATTTGAAGGCTTCCATTTCGCCCCAAGACTGACTGTACCAAGACATAAACAACTCTGTAAGGTAAGCAACACCCACTATAGAACCAGTAAGAACGATGATCTTGTTCATAGCCTCTAGGTGACCAATAGTGATATACTCTTCCAAACCTAGAATCTTACGGGTAATAACCAATAGTGTGTTCACCATAGCGAAACCAGAGAATACCGCACCAGCTACAAAGTAAGGAGGGAAGATGGTAGTATGCCAACCTGGTATAACAGAGGTAGCAAAGTCGAAAGATACGATAGTGTGTACCGAAAGTACCAGGGGAGTAGAAAGACCCGCGAGTACTAATGCAAGTGCTTCCATACGCTGCCAGTTTTTGGCAGTACCTGTCCAACCGAAAGAAGCAACACCATATAATCTTTTACGTAGTTTAGTTTTGGCTCTATCGCGGATAAGAGCGAAGTCTGGTACCAGACCAGAGTACCAGAATAACAATGATACTGTGAAGTAAGTAGATATCGCGAACACGTCCCACAAAAGAGGAGAATCGAAGTTAGGCCATAGAGGACCACGAGTATTAGGTAATGGTAATACCCAGAAACCGTCCCAAACACGCCCCATGTGCCATATAGGGAACTGACCAGCACACATTACCGCAAAAATGGTCATCGCTTCAGCAGCACGGTTAACGCCTGTACGCCATCCCTGACGGAAAAGCAACAAGATAGCGGAGATAAGCGTACCTGCGTGACCGATACCGATCCACCATACGAAGTTAGTGATATCCCAACCCCAACCAATAGTACGGTTTACACCCCAAGTTCCTAGACCCCAATATACTGACCATGATACGGAAAATACTCCGAACAAAAGGAGGATAATGGAGAAAAAGAATCCGATGTACCACATACGACCTGGCTTACGCTCAATGGGCGCAATGATGTCTTCCGACACCTGATGATAAGTCTTATTACCATCTACTAGTGGTTCCCTTACAAACGATTCGTACTTAATATGCATAGCACGTAATTGGTATTTTAATTGATAGAAAGAGTAAACAACTTAAATGACTGACTGCGTACGATGCTCTGTATAAAGTCCATTATTTTCGATATTTATCTCTTTTTTACCCTTTAATAATTATGAACAATCTTTCTTTTTCTACTGGTGTTGTGTTGTGTGCAGCAATACAATTAGTGTTGCAGTCCACGCTATTTTAAATATGCTCAGAGAACATACCATCTAATTTTTCGTTGCCTGCTACAATTGTACCAGTATTACGGATTTTAGACAGATAGTTGATGTTAGGCATAGTGTGTATATGCTCTAGTACATAGAAGGTACGCTCCACTTGCTCTTCTCTTCTGAGTTTGTATATTTCACTTTCTTTATCATTCACGTTACCGAAAGTGATAGAGTTTGATGGGCAGCTCTGCTGACAAGCAGTACGCACCTCACCATCCATTAATGGACGACCTGCTTTCTTAGCTGTAAGTTTAGCATCCTGCAGACGCTGAACGCAGAATGAACATTTTTCCATTACACCACGGCTACGAACGGTAACATCAGGATTGAGTACCATACGAGTAAGATCATCATTGATATCATCGCGACGATCGTCTTCAAACAAGTTGTCGGCAAATGCATCAGCACCATTCCAGTCCATCCAGTTGAAGTGACGCACTTTATAAGGACAGTTATTAGCGCAGTATTTAGTACCGATACAACGGTTGTAAGCCATTTGGTTAAGACCTTCAGAGCTGTGGTTGGTAGCAGATACTGGACAAACGTTTTCGCAAGGAGCATTGTCGCAATGCTGACAAAGCATAGGTTGGAACACAGTTTGAATGGTATCTGGATCGTCTGGCATACCGCTGAAGTAACGATCGATACGCAACCAGTGCATCTCGTGACTTCTTAGTGCATGGTATTTACCCACTACCGATATATTATTCTCCGCCATACAGCCAACAACACAAGCACCGCAACCAGTACAAGTATTAAGGTCGATAGACATACCCCATTTAAGACCTTCGAAAGGCTGCACAGGATAGAGTGTACCATTTTTGCGGTAGCCATCTTCCATATCTGGAGTAGCTAATGCTTCACCACCATGGTGTGCATTTTTATCCCAAGGCTCATGCTCAAAGTGTGACAATTCTGCGCCACGCTCTTTCTGGAGTTCTTTTGGATCTTCTTTAAATTTAGCAAGCGTAAACTCATGTATAACTGGACGACCTTCGTAGCTGCTGTGTGTTTGAAGAATAGCTACTTCGTATAATTCGGTTGTTTTTTCAACTTTTACATTAGAGTAAAAATCTACTGTATTACCGTTGAAAGCTGTGAAAGGATAGGCATTTTTTCCACCTTTGGTAGCATCACTAGCAGCAGCACGACCTACTTTAGCGTCTCTACCAAAGCCTGTAGCGATAGCTACCACATCATTGTGCATACCTGGTACTACTATAATGGGAAGATTGACAGTGTAACCATTGGCACCTGTAACCTTTGCCACTTTCTTTTTAGTCTCAACCTCGTTGAAGCCAGTAAGTTCGGCATCTAGTTCTTTTGCACGTTTTGGAGATACGCAAAGGTAGTTGTCCCATACAGCTCTTGTAATGGGGTCTGGCATTTCTAACAACCAAGGGTTGTTGCTCCATGCACCACCATAACCTATACCTACCTTTTGATATACTACTACTTCAACACCCGAAGCTGGTTTCATAGCTTGTATTGCACTAACAGCTGCCCCTACATTACCAACGAATGCAAGAGTACCGTTTGCCATTTCGCCAGCTGGCTCAATAACACCGTCTTGTAATGCTTTGTCGAAATTGGCTTGGCTGCCTATACGAGTGGTCCAATACAATTTCCAATAGTCAGCATAAGTCTGGTTAGCATCCATCCAAACCATCAGTGAATCTTGAAATGCACGTGTTTTGAACAGAGGGCTGATACCTGGCTGCATCAGACTGTAATAGTTAGCTCTTGGCTCAGCATCGCCCCAGCTTTCGAGGAAGTTATGATCTGGAATGATGTATTTACATTTTTGTGCAGTTTCATCGAGACGCTCAGCGAACGAAACTGTTACTGGAACTTTCGCGAGTGCTGCTGCAAACTTTTTACCATCAAGATAGTCATAAGCAGGGTTAACGCTATGTAACATAACAGCACCTACAGTACCAGCTTCCATTGCTGCTACCATGTCGGCCATGTCTTTGTCAATACCCTGTCTGTAGTTACTAGTAGTAACCCAGTTAACAGTTACACCATTAGCACCAATTTTATCATTGATAGCATTAATTACGATTTGAACATTAACATCGTTGCTACCAGAAACTACCAAACCGTTTCCTTTTTTAAGGTCGGCGGCAGCAGATTTTACTAATTTGTTGAGCGCTGCACTTTTTAGAGCAGGTTCAGTGCCATTTGCAATAGCATTATATAGTGCAACGGCTACAGCACCCATCTCAGAAGGACGGCAAGTAGCACGCTCATCGGCAGCAGCGCCTGTAATAGTGTGAATAGCTTCTACCTGATAATGCTTGGATAATGTAGGATTTTTTGCGCTGATTTTGCGACCTACGGAATATCCTTTAGAATACTCGATAGGAGACAACCAAGTACCCAAGAAATCGGCACCCAAACTGAAGATAGTTTGTGCTTTTTCGAAGTGATAACCTGGCAATACACGCTTGCCGTAAGATGCTTCATTGGCCTGAAGCATACCTGAGTAAGATATTGCATCATATACCACGTGCTTAACGTTGGTATATTTAGCTAAGAATTGGTTGATAACTTCTTTAGAAGAAGGGCTCATGATAGAGCCAGTAACCAGATAACCTGGTTTGCCAGCAATACCTTCTTTGATAACACGGTCGATAGCATCGAAAGTTACTTCTTTGCCATCAGCCATAGGGTGTCTGAGCCTCGCCTTGTCGTAAAGACCTAGTACCGAAGCCTGTACTCTAGCAGAAGTTCCGCCTTTAGTAATCGCAGACATTTCATTGCCTTCAATTTTTATAGGGCGACCTTCTCTTGTTTTGATAACGATAGAACAATAATCGCCACCGTCTACAAAAGTAGATGCGTAATAATTGGGGATACCTGGGGTAATATCTTCAGGCTTGATAGCATAAGGAATTACTTTACGAACAGGCATTTCGCAACTTGAAACCAACGTAGCTGCTAGCGTACTGAAGCCGAGAAACTTTAAAAAGTCGCGGCGGGGAGTAGTAGCACCAAATACACTGTCGCTCAAGTCGAAAGGTAATTCTTCCTTAAACTCATTGTCCGCTACTTCTGTTTTAGTAGCGATATTCTTGAGATCCTGCAGGTCCGACCAATATTGTTTTTGACTCATAAAGCAAATTCAAATTCAAATTCCAATAATAATATCAGGCTCTATCAATTTTACATGATACTTTCCACCTGTTGTCTCGGTATGAATGGGTACACCACGCCTACCTACGACTTTGTACTATTTGTGTGCTTCACAACAAATGTGAGCAGCACTCTTATGCTACTAATAGTGGCACTTCTGACACTCTAGACCACCTAAATCCGCTTCGGTAACTTTTGTACGCTTACCTGACTTCAATTCGTCGTGGTATTTAGTAAAGATGCTGTAATAGTTGTTGTTAGTAAATTGCACTTCAGTTTGGCGGTGACAGTTGATACACCAGCCCATAGATAGAGGAGAGAACTGATATACTTCGTCCATCTCTTCTATATTTCCGTGGCACTGCTGACATTGAACCTTACCTACTTTTACGTGCTGAGCGTGATTGAAATACACGTGATCAGGAAGATTGTGGATTTTAACCCACTGTATTGGTGTGGCAAGGATGTTACCCTTTGCGTCGCGGTTGTAATCTTTCTTAACTGGATCCCAACCTGCGTATTTGTAAAGGAGTTGTATTTGTTCTGTGCCGTTCACTACTTTTCCTTCTGCAGTTTTCAGCGGATGATCTGTTTCGCCTGTGTATGCGTTTATTTGCTTGTGGCAGTTCATACATACATTCGACGAAGGGACCATAGCCTGGCGGCTTTTTTCTGCACCTGCGTGACAATACAAACAGTTGATTTGGTTGATACCAGCATGTACTTTGTGAGAGTAGTAAAGCGGCTGTAGTGGCTGATAGTTCTGCTGACGACCTTCGTTAACAGCACCGTTTACTAACCAGTAACCAGAGAATATGAATATCAGTATGGCAGTAACTGCTATTACCAGTTTGCTGCGGTAAAGTGGTATCTCTTTTTCTGTAGGAACGTTATCTTTTTCGTTGGCGGCACGTTGCAGACCTTGGTTAGCACGCCACAAGATGATAACTAACAGTACTAGAGACAAAGTAATAACGGTATACAACCAACCATTGCTTTCGGCAGGAGCTGCACCGCCAGCCGCACCAGGCGTTGGGGTCGCTGCAGCTGGTGCTTTGTAGTCGTTTGCGTATTGGAGTATCGCATCTATTTCCTCGTTGGAGAGGTTAGGGAATGCGGTCATCGCTGTTTTGTTGTATTTATTGTAGATATCAACAGCGGTTTTGTCGCCAGCAGCGATAAGAGCAGCAGAATTGCGTACCCACTTGTATCCCCACTCTTTGTTTGGGAATGTCTTATCGATGTTTTGAAGTGCAGGACCTGTAGATTCCTTGATAGGATTGTGACAGGAGGCACAATTTGACATAAACAGCGCTTTTCCATCTGGAGCTGCCATTACTGCGGCATTACTAAGCAGCATAACTACGATAAACGATAGTACACTACGGAAGCATTTTCTGAACATTGGCTTTATTGATTCTGGCACAGGAATAAATTTGAAAATTAACTTTCCTTTATATAAAAGCGACGCAAAACTACAACACAATCTGCAAAACTCACACACATTTAGTAAAAAATGTTTCTCAATACTGGCGCGGCTTTCAGCCGATATTTTACTATATCACAATTTGTAATGTCATTTTATTGTCAGTTAAAATGAGCCAAATTACCTGCAAATACTATGTTATTGCTCTGCTTCACTTAATATTCGGGATAACAAAAATAAGGTGGAGTTTGAAGATTTCCCCATTTCGCAAACAATTTTTTCTGATTGTATAAACAGAAAACATATTTATGGGGCTAGTTTTGCCATTTTGTTTAATTTTTGCCTGTATTAAGCGGTTTTTAGGGGTCAAAATCTAAAAATCACGACTTATATTGTCATTTAATTGCAATCATATATATATTGACTCTAGTAGCATTTTTGGGCTGATTTTTTAGAAAATTGACCTAAAATGAGGCTAAATACTACCTGTTCTTCCCCCATCTACTGGCAAAGAAACACCATTCACATAAGCAGCAGCAGGAGACGCCAGAAAAGCAACAACGGCAGCTATTTCCTCGGGTTTACCGAAGCGTCGGGCAGGTATTTCGTTGATCATTTCTGCAGCAATTTCTTCTTCATTTTTGCCTGTTTTAGCAGATTTGTTGGTTACTATAGTGGATAAACGCTCGGTAGCTGTGGCTCCGGGCAGTACGTTATTGACTGTAATACCAAATTGGCCCAGCTCGTTTGCCATTGTTTTAGCCCAAGATGCTACTGCACCACGAATGGTATTAGAAACGCCTAGTCCGCTCAATGGTATCTTGACCGAGGTAGAGATAATGTTGATGATGCGCCCGTATCCGGCTGCTTTCATGCCTGGCACCACAAGTGTTCCTAATAAGTGATTACAAATAAGGTGCTGATTGAAGGCAGCTAAAAACTCGGCAGGCTGAGCGGCTGTAATAGGCCCACCAGCTGGGCCACCAGTATTGTTGATGAGAATATGTACCGGATTTGTAGCTATAAACTGTGCTACAACGTTGTTTAGTTGCTCGGGTTGTGTATAATCGGCAATGAGGTAAGAGTGCTCTTGACCATAGTTGGTGGAAAGCAACGCTACAGCAGCCTTTAGCTTTTCCTCATTTCGAGATACGAGTATACAGCGAGCACCCATATCCGCCATAGCTTGTGCAGATGCGAGACCAATGCCTTGTGTGCTGCCACCTATGAGGGCAGTTTTTCCTATTAAGTTTGTAGATAACATTTGCCAAAAATAAAGGATAGTAGCGGTTTTGCATAATAAGGGTGTTAGAACCAACCAGTTGATGATGTAGATTACAAATACGCAAAAAAAACGACCTCATCACCAAACAAGTACGAGGTCGTGAAAATGAATAATAAAGATGCAGGTAGTTAATTTTTGAGCACTTGGTATGCCGCTCCATTACTAAGTTTCAGGGTATACACACCTTTGGGAAGGGCTGAAATATCAATGTATGATTGTGCCTGCTCTAACACAGCATTTTGTATTTGTCTACCAGTAGCCTCATATAATGAGTAAGAGATTGGGAAAACAGAATCGGCAGCTTTTATCCAGAGTTTGCTATTGGCTGGATTGGGAAATACGTTAATGGTTGTAGTAGCAGCCATAAGTGGCGTGGCAGCAGCGGACGGTAAATTTGCTGATCGAGTTGCCTGAACCATGTTTTTATCGGCATCTTGGAGCATTACCAACGCATACATGCGACTGCGTAACCAAACTGCATTGACTGCTGATGTACGGGTGTAGACTAGTGAGTCTCCCACTGCAGCAGGTGCAGTGATGCTGAGAGATGTAGCACCCCAAACAGATTTACGAAAGACGTCGTAACTGCGAGATTCGCCATTGGCAGCAGCAAAAAACAGTGTATCTTCTACTAATGCACCATAGAGCTGAAGATCTGTTAGTGAACTTGCATCTTCTTTTTTAACCACCACCCTTGTAATAACAGAATCGGACCCAAAAGGCATGAGCGTAACCCTGAGGCTAAATGGCGTAGTTTGTCCAAGCACAGAGGTGTACAATGCAGCATCGGCGTAATTGGCACTGGCACTTATTACATCGCCTTGTATCACCAACCTAGGCGTACCGCCAAAAATTCCGTAATAGTTAGTTCTGGCGTTGTTTTCAGCCACATTGTGCATACTGAGCGGACAAGCGGCATACGGAGCACTAGGATGGTAAGCAACATGCAAAACCTGTGGATGGTTGCTAAGATTGGTGTACAGACCAGGATTTCGGGAAGCACATATACTACAATAGGTGTTGGTGTAGTGCTCAGCAACTACTGTTTTAGCTACTGGTTGTGCAAATGAAGCTGAAAAGGAAATAAAAAATGCAGCTAAGGTTTGGAAAAAATGTTTTGTATACATGACATTATAATTTTTTTACAAAGCTATTTGATCGATTGCAGGTGAATTGTCGCCTAGCTTACAAATTGCCAGAAAGAACGGAGCAACAATAAATTACAAATATTTTTATATTGTTGCTGTTCTGTTATCAGTAAATAGATTTTGTTTAAGGTAAATATTTTGTTATAATTTTGTTTTGTGTTTTTGAAGAGTATTTATCAAATGCACAGATCGAAAAAGTAATCAGTTATGCGCACACTACTACAATATTCTGCGATACTGCTATTTGTAGCAGTATGCTCTGTGGAGAGCAAAGGCCAAAGCCCTACACACCCAGCACTGGGGTTTAATGTGTTTTTGGAGAACGGCGCAAGGCTAGTGAATAATGAAACGGAGGGTCCTGTGGCTATGGGTGGCGACTTGACGGTAGATGGCGGATATCAGGTATCTACCAACAATCCGGGAAGTTTTTATGTAAATGGTGTACGTGTAACACTAGTGATAGGTGGCAGGGTACTTTACCAAAGCGGTACTCTACAGGTAAACCAAAACGGCTATGTGAAAATTGGCGACTGTCTGGGATCTACGGTATGGTATACCGACCCTAACGGTGCTTACCCGCCTATCAGAATAACGCCTAACAGTAATTACAATGCAACACCCCGCATTCTGCTACAAGCAAGTGCTAGCACGCTAGGTGTAAGTGCATCTGTAAAACCAGTATGTGAGCCGAATGTTATCGATTTTACAACTGCTTTTACAATATTAAGGGCCAATGCAACTGGTATGAAGAACCTTGCTGATAATGCTACTATAACTAACTCAGCAAACATACCGATACCCCATACGGGATTGCCATCGCAGGTAAAAATAACATTGAATGCTGGTGCAAATGTGCTGAATATATCTGGAGCCGACCTAAATGCAATGAGTGAACTGACATTTAATAACTCACCTAACTCCTCGAGATACCTGATAGTGAATGTGAACGCACCAGGTTCTTTTATATGGAATGTTCACAACTCTGCAGGCATAGGGCCGTCGGTATGCAAGTATATTTTGTACAACTTTTACAACACGACAGCACTAACGGTAGCGGGTTCTGGTGCAGTAGCAGGTACATTGTTTGCCCCAAGTGCTGACATCGTAAAAACAGCCAACATGGCTAATATAGACGGTCAAATAATAGCCAAATCTTACTATCATGCAGGTGGTGAAAACCACTATTATCTATTTGAGCCATCAGTGCCTGGTTGCGACACGGCAGTAGCCCCTGTGGCCAATTTCAACATAAATCTTACCAATCAATGTCTTGCATGTAATTATTTTGAGTTTTACAACACATCTACTGGCACAGCACCCCTCAGCTATCTTTGGACGTTTGGCGACGGCACTACCTCTACTGTAGCCAACCCCACCAAAGTGTACAGTGCTACTGGAACATACAATGTAAAATTAAAAGTAACAGGACCAAGTAACGCCGACTCGATAACAAGGACGGTGTTAGTATCTCCACAACCTGTGCATGGGTTTACTATTAATGACACATTGCAAGAACTGACTGGTAACAGTTTTGTACTAACGAGCACTACCCCTACAGCTGGCAACGACTATTCGTGGAACTTCAGTGATGCTACCAACTCGACAGATATTAACCCCACCCACACCTATACCGCACCAGGGATATATGTGATAACACAGAGAGTGAGAAACAGTAACAATTGCTACATGACTACTGCAAAAATAGTGGTAGTAGAAAGCGATGGTGTGGGCAGTGGCGATGGTGGAGGACTAGAAAGCCATAGCATGGGAGACTTAATAAGCAAGCGAGACTATAACAGAATTAAGAACAGTGTACCAACCAAAATTGATTATAGTAGGTTGCCTGTATTTAGTAAGCCAGGCCCAATGATGGCGGCACGCTCGACAGCTGTAGGAAGCTCATTGGAGCGATTTATACCTGCGTCGCTTGACGGAAATACGGTACCTAAGATAACTACACCCGGAGACCTAACTACTATTACTGCGGCTGTGGACGCCTACTCTGTAGACTACACTAAAAATGATGTATCGAAGGCAGTAGTGCTGGCTATAACAACGACAGGAAAACCGTATAACCACACGAAATCGATATGCGATCGTTTTAGAGGTGCAACACTGATAGGGACTAAAAAAGTACAAATCAATGGTTATGATTTTGTAGAGTTTGCACTTAAGCAAGACGACGGTCATGTAGAACACTCAATAGCATTTGCTGCCAGCAAAACGGTAGGTAGAAACACTTACAAATTGCAAAGTAAATGGTTGATATCAGAGTATAGTACCGACGACTCAATTTTCAACTTTCAGGTATGGTCTACCAATCCTGACAACACTAAAAAACTAGTTTCTGAAATACTGAACACACTGGCAGCTGTGATGCCAGTGCAACAAGCAGACAATAACTTTGTATTGCCTCAGGCGTATATTTCATATGGTAAACGTAACAAAGAGTTATTGAACATTAACATTACCAGTTCGAGAGCCTCAAACAACGTTAAAGTTATCTTCATTAGAAAAATAAATGAAGAAGCAGCAGAAGACTCCTTGATTATTCCGTTCAATATTGCTGCTGGCGAAACAAACCAATTCAGCATACCTATCTATGATGGTTATGAATATGAAGGTCATTTTTATTTGGATGATACACTTACAGATGACGTCTACATGGCTGACGGTGGGTGGAGTTTAGACTTTGATAAGACCTACACCGAAATTCAAAATTTCAAACCCAATAACAATGACAATAGAATTTATCGTGATGATGAGTTTCCGCTGTACAGGAATGTGCGGGTAACTGCTAAAACAACAGACTATATCTCTATTTACAAGTTTGTGAAAGGTGGACACACACCAGTAGACCTATCGGCTTACAAATCTTATAAACTGTATGCTAAAGGACAAGGCAAAATGATAATAAGGTTGATAAAAGAATCGGTAGTACGATTTGCAGATCAGTACAAAACCACGGTACCATTATATGCAGCGGGAAGCAATTATCAGATTAGCTTTGATGACTTTACATCCGACTTTATAAAAGCACCATTTGACCCTAAAGATGTAAAAGCAGTAGTGTATACTTTTGAATTTAATGGAGTGAATACTGAGTTTGATTTTTTTGCTGATGAACAATCATTTTCTCCTACTGCTGTGCAAAGCATAAAGGCTTTGCAATCGAAAGAGATTACCCTATCTCCCAACCCAACAACTGGAGCTTTTCAGATAAAATTTGTGAGTGAAGAAGAGAGAGATATGGACATTTCGTTTACTGATATGACAGGCAAACTGGTTTACAAACAATCTGTGCGGGCGATACAGGGTTTCAATAGTGTAAACATTGATTTCCCTAAAGCATTGCCAACCTCTATACTGTTTGTGCAAATGGGCAATAACAATGTGAAGTATATTGTAAACAAACTGAGCATAGTGAAATAAAGTGAACTGTGTTTTTCCTACCAAAAGAAAAAGGATTCCTTAGCTGGAATCCTTTTTCTTTTAGTAGGGTTAGGTATACCAAATTAAACACTCGGAAAACAAGCAAAAAGAACCAAGTATCGCACTATGGTGCGATCAATCAACAGATATCTAAGAAATTCAAACACAATTCCAACAAATTTTAGGTCCTATCTATATTGCATTATCCAGACTGTGATAACCAATAAACTTAGAAGAATTAATCAATAGGAGAATCAAGTGTTGATTTGTATTGTTTTGTCAACAAGCACTACACTCTGCTTTTAATGTAATTGCGAATTTTGCGTACGTAATCGAAATAGCCTAATTCTAATCGCACCCAAAAGATGGTAAAAACTAGCGTGCAAAGCGCCAACATAGTGTAAGATATCTGAGGTTCGCCACCGACAAAAAATAAAATAACACCTGCAATCAACAAGAAAGCACAAAACAAAATAACTAGTAATGGGCCTCCATAATCTATCTTCCTCATTTTTGAGGTAATAGTGATACGTGTAGCATTTCCATCTTCTTGCATTGCTACATCGGTGATAGGCAATGTAGTAAGGTCTTTTACGTTTTCGGCATGTGGTACAATCGTTATTTTGTGCCCATACTCGTAAATTTCAAAGTCAAGATTGTGAATGGTAAGATGGTTGCCGATTAAGCGGTTTCTGAATGTTTCCTGTGGGACAGGGAACTGATACTTCTGCGTTCTTGTGAAAAACATAAAACATGTTTTTTGAGGTGAACAATAGTACTCTATTAATATAGACACATAAATTGTGCCAAGCGGTTGGTTTTATAAAAAATATTTTACATGTACATACCTGCATTTATGGCAGACTCCGGTTTTTAACATCTTATTGCAAGCCATCGGCACAATGATTGCTATGTAATATTTTAAGTTCAACGGCTGACAATATGGAAAAACCAGTATAACGATGTGCGCATTGAACAATAATAACCAAGAAAAAAAACGACACACTATATGAACAGCAAATTAAAAATAGTATTATGCGTAGCAGTGCTACTAAGTGGCGCATTTGTTAGCTTGAGTTACTTTGGCAACTCGGTAGACGCACAAACCATCACAGCGATAGCCACCATAGCAGGCTTGATAGGTGTAACGAGGTTTGAAGAATACATAGGGGAAAAGTTTGACAGTAATGTGTAAAAGCATACTGAATCGAAAAAAGAATTGGGCTCATGAAAAAAAATCATGGGCCCGTTTCTTTTTGGAATTAAAATAAATCACCAATAGTACTAGTTCCCTAAACACGTATTGGGTAATGTTTTAGGAGTTGTAGCGGGTGAATACAGCCAATTAAACTGATTTCCGTTTCCGGTATCTACCATTAGATGTATATTAAAAAAAGGGACAACTGCTTTATTAACAGTATTCATCATTAATTTGCAGGCTATGGCGATAACACAAATCAAAAAAGCAGCAGGCACTTTAGGCCTGTTGATGTTTTGTATGGCATGTAGCAGTACGAAACGAGGTGGGAAAGCACAGAAATTGATGCCAGGCACCTGGCAATCGCAGCCTATAGTGATAGATGGTGACTGTACCGATTGGCCGTCTCCTTATCCGAATTATGATGCGAAGGCAATGGTAGCCTATGCCACCTCTAACGACCAACAGAACCTGTATATAACTATGCAGACCGGCGACCCGCTGACACAAATTAAAATACTGAAGCAAGGTATGGTAGTGTCAGTAGACACAGGAGGAAAACGCGACCCAAAATTTCAAATCAGTTTTCCATTACAAAACAATGAAGATGTATCAGACCTGTTTACCCACGCTGAAGATGATAAAAACAGCGGACCGCCACAGTTGAGCAAGTCGGTGTTTCAGAAACTGAAGAAAAGTGCTGAAAGCAGCAATCAGTTTTCGATAGACGGTTTTGGTAAGTGTAACGGTGTGTATATGGTATCGCAGACAACACCATGTGGAATAGTGGTGAAGCTTAGTATAGACGAATACAAACAACTGGTGTGGGAAGCTAAGATTCCTTTTAGTGCCCTTTACAATACGGAGAACATAACTGCGGCATATGCTGGCAAAGGCATCAGTGTGTGTTATGCTGTAAAGGGTTTTAAGAACCCGAACGGAAAAACCAGCGAAAATGCTCCAATGCCGATGAACAATGGCAATGGAGCCATGGGAGGTGGTATGGGCGCTGGAGGCAGAAGCAATAGTATGCCTATGGCAGGTGCAGGGGGGGGAGGAGCTAGCAGAGAAAACCCTGCGCAAAGGCTATATGAAAATACTAAAACATGGAAACATTTTGCGATAGCATGGAAATAATTAGCAGGTTTAAAAATAATGTCAGACAACAATATGCCTATTAACAAAAGCCATTTTTGCTAACTTGTATTTTCGCTGCATAACTGTAACTTTGTCTGTTCTATTACTGGTACTTTATCAACGCAACTGCATAAGAATATGAATTTATTATTAGAAGCATCCATCGCCAATACCCCTATGAATTTTTTCCCACTGGCACTGCAAGTGGTAATAGCTGTAGGATTTGTGGTGTTAATGATGGTGGGCACCCATATGCTGGGGCCTAAAAGAAGGACTAGTGATAAGCTTATCAACTTTGAAAGTGGTATACCGTCAGTAGGTAATGCCCGTCAGCCAATGGGTATTAAATACTTCCTGGTAGCGATATTGTTTGTGCTGTTTGATGTTGAGGTAATATTTTTCTACCCGTATGCTGTGAATTTCAGGTACCTAGGGCAGGAAGGGTTTCTAGCAGTGGTAATGTTTGTGGCTTTTTTTCTTTGTGGTTTTATATACATTGTAAGAAAAGGTGCATTAGACTGGGAAGACTAAACACCTAGCAAACTAACAATAGAAAGAACCATTTGCAACAGTGATAATACAGAACAGATAGTGAGTGGAAAGTGATAAAAAGAGTTCTTTAATTATTAAATTATTAATTTGATTTTTTATGCCAAGGCCGGTACAATACAATACCAATGTTAAGATGGTGGAGATGCCAGAAGGCTACTCCGGTGAAGGTTTTTACGCTACTACATTTGATAAAGTGGTAGGCTTGGGACGAGCCAATTCGTTGTGGCCGTTGCCATTTGCCACCTCGTGCTGTGGCATAGAATTTATGGCTACCATGGGTGCGAACTACGATTTGTCGCGTTTTGGATCTGAGCGAATGGGCTTTACCCCGCGTCAGTGCGATATGCTGCTGGTAGCAGGTACGATATCTAAAAAAATGGGACCGATTTTGCGTCAGGTATACCTACAAATGGCTGAACCTAGATGGGTTATTGCTATAGGAGCCTGTGCAAGCAGCGGTGGTATATTTGACTCTTACTCTGTGCTTCAGGGAATAGACCAAGTAATACCAGTAGATGTTTATGTGCCGGGCTGCCCTCCCCGTCCGGAAGGCATTATAGATGGCATACTGAAACTACAGGAGATAGTAAAAAACGAAAGCCTGAGACGCAGGACAAGCGATGTGTATAAAGAGCTGATGACCAGCTATGGTATACAATAAGGAAACTGTAAAGGAAGACTCAAATACATTATTAATATTTGCCGAACAATAATATTATAAGGCGAACTATATATTCAGGTTTTAGAGATTATGGCTTTATCGAACGAAATACTAAAACAAAGACTTACAGAGCAATTTGGAGAACAACTGACTGAGTGGGAAGAACCTTATGGTATGCTCACGTTCAGATGTCCTGCAGACATGAATCTGAAAGTATTGCAGTTTCTCTATGATGATGAGCAACTGCGTTTCCGTTTTCTTACAGACCTAACAGGTGTTCATTTTCCTGACCGCAAAGAGGAGGAACTTAGTGTAGTGTATCATCTGCACAATTTGGCAGATAATGTTCGGATAAGAATGAAACTGTATGTGCCAGTGGGAAAACCAGACGTATTTACAGCATCTAGCCTATTTTCTGCTGCGAACTGGATGGAGCGTGAGACCTATGATTTCTTTGGTGTCAACTTTCTAGGACATCCGAATCTGGTACGCATACTGAATGTGGATGAAATGGACTACTTCCCTATGCGTAAAGAATACCAGATGGAAGACCCGACTAGAATAGATAAAGACGATGAAATGTTTGGCAGATAAGGACAAAACAATGCAGGTATGACACTTACAGACCTTGATATAAATAAAACATACACTTACGCTGACTACTTCAAATGGAGATTTGAGGAGCGAGTGGAGTTGATAAAGGGTCGTATTTTCAGAATGAGCCCTGCACCAAACCGGATGCATCAAAAATTATCTGGACATATTTTTACAAGGTTGAGTGTTTTTTTAGATGGTAAAAAGTGCCAAGTATACAGTGCTCCATTCGATGTGCGGCTACCTCGCAAATCGAAAGAAGATAGAGAAATAATAACTGTGCTGCAACCTGACATATGCGTGATATGCGACCATGAGAAACTGGATGAAAGGGGATGTGTAGGTGCACCTGATTTGGTAGTAGAAATACTATCGCCGGGCAATAATAGCAAAGAACTGAAGCATAAATATGAAGTGTATGAAGAGTCGGGGGTGAGGGAATATTGGGTAGTGTCACCACAAGACCAAACGTTTACCGTTTACAAACTTGTGAATGATAGCTTTCAGGCTACAAGAATAATGGTGGAAGGAGATGTGGTGAAGTCTGTGGCAATAGAAGGTTTTTCATTGGATCTTTCGGATCTTTTCAAAAATCTGAACTAAAGTATAGTGGGTTACTAGAGGCATGA
>CAMDNC010000034.1 GCA_945902755.1 Flavipsychrobacter stenotrophus | reverse complement strand
GTTAGTGGCGAGATAATGCCAGAAGTACTATTGATAGTAGCTACACCCATTGTGCTACTACTCCAAGTACCAAATGCTATAGAGTTGCTGAATGTAAGGTTAGTACCAGTACATGCGTTGTTGTCACCAGTAATAGCAGAAGGAGTGGTGGAGACTGTAACTATTCTGACAGCAGAACAAGCACCATTGTTGTAAGAGATAACAGCAGTACCAGCAGTAACGCCAGAGACGACACCCGTAGTGTTTACAGTAGCTATAGCGCCATCAGAGCTACTCCATGTGCCACCTGCTACTGCATTGCTTAAAGCAGTAGTGTTGCCTGCGCAAACGAAAGCAGTACCTGTGATTTCGGCTGAGCCGGCATTAACTGTTAGTACTCGGGTTGCGGCTGTGCCACAGCCAGTGCTGTAAGTGATTCTGGTAGTACCTGCGCTAACAGTAGTAATTGTTCCATTGTTAGAATTTATAGAGGCAACACCAGTGTTACTGCTACTCCATGTGCCAAATGGGACTGTATTGCTATAAGTTAGTGAGTATCCATTGCAGGTAGATGTTGTGCCTGATATTGCTGCAGGAGTGGTGGTAACGGTAACGACTTTTGTAGCTACTACGGTTGCGCATGTTGTTCTGGTATAAGATATTGTAGCTGTTCCACTTGAAACTCCTGTTACAGAACCAGATGCGTTTACGGTAGCAACTGCGGTATTGTTTGAACTCCATACGCCGCCGGAAGTAGAATTGGTGAGTGTGGTAGATGAACCTACACATATTTTTGAAGTGCCACCAGAAATAGCTGCAACAGTGGGGGTAGCGCTAACTGTGAGAACTTTTGTAGCTCTACTTCCACAAGTAGCTCTGTAGGAAATTGTTGTAGTTCCGGAACCAACACCTGTAACTATACCTGTATTGAGACCGATAGATGCTACACTAGTAGAAGAGCTGCGCCATGTGCCGCCTGCTGTAGCATTGGTTAGCGTTGTAGTGCTGCCTATACATACAGTGCTACTACCACCAATAGCGGCTGGCGCAGCGCCAACTGTAACAGATGTTACCGGGCTGGTAAGTATGCCGCTGGTGTTGCAAGATCCCGAGCCTGTCCAAGTTATCACACAATAATAGTAGGTAACACCTACAGTGGCAGTTGAGGGTAAATAATATAAATTTCCAGTAGAATTAGTGGTACTGGTAGTATTGGTAGTACTCAGTACGGTGCCACCAGTGGTGCTGTTAACTGTATTGCTGTACCAACGTACCGTAACGGCAATTCCCGAACTACTTCCACTTCCAGTATTACAGGTACGGTATCTGAACCTCAGATCTGAAGCAGTAGCACCTTGGCAGTAATTTCTTGCAGATGTCATATCACGCACGGTATTGGGTGAATAGATTCTTTGTGCAAAAGAAACACTTGAAATGGCTGATAGGAGAATGGTAACAACCGATACTATTAATTTAAAGTTTTTCATTGTACTGTATATTGTGTTGTTATGTATAGTTATTTATTTTTTAATGTTGTTTTTAGAGAGCAATTTTTGAAGTTTCAATACTTATCATTTCGAGGTCATTTTCGTTTTTAGTGATATAGCACATTGCTCCGTTTCTAATTGCATCATTTGCGATATTATTGTCATTTCTTGCAGAAATCATCATGAGGTGAGTAGTTGGATTGGAAGATTTTATTTTTTGCAAGACATCCATTCCGTTAATTTCACCCATGTCATAATCGAGTAGAATCAGATCTGGAGATAGGTTCATGTTGAGTAAGCATGATTCTCCATCTTCAAACAAGTAAATGTTGGTGAAACCAAGATTGATTAAATGCTGTTTGTATAAATGTCTGCAAAACAGGCTGTCGTCGACTATAAACACATTCAATTGATTTCTACTTTTCATTTTCTTATTTTGTAGTGAAATACCAAACTGCGTGCCATTTTATTAAGTATCTGTAAATCAATTAGTAATAAGTAATAAAAAAAATGATACAATCCAAATAATGGAATATAATTCCATTATTTGGAAGTTTTGGTAGTGTCTTTGCGATTTTCTCCTATTTTATTGATTTTTAGCAATTATTAGTAGTAATAGCTATCTTTGGTTGATGTTATTTCCAAATTATGGAACAGTTTAGGATTTTTATAATTGAAGATGATCCGTGGTATGGTCAGATATTGGCTTATCATTTGTCATTGAATCCAGATCATGTGATACATAGATTCATAACTGGAAAAGAATGTTTGGCGAATTTATCGCTACAGCCAGACCTGATAAGTATAGATTATTCCTTGCCGGATATGAACGGTACTGAGTTGTTAAAGGCTATTAAATCGTTTAACAATGAAGTGCCGGTAGTAGTGATTAGTGCTCAAGAAGATATTAGTACCGCTCTTAAGTTAATAAAAATGGGAGCAAGCGATTATTTTGTGAAGGATGACAGCACAAAAGACCTATTATGGAATGCTGTAAATCATGCTAAAGAAAAGCGATCGCTAAAAAGTGAACTAGCTACTTTAAAACAAGAGTTGGCAAGTAAATATGATTTTGGTAGGGCTATTATTGGTAACAGCGAGCCAATGAAAAAGATATTTGCAATGCTAGAGAAGGCTGTAAATACCAGTATTAATGTTTATATTACTGGTGAAACAGGGTCGGGAAAGGAGGTGGTGGCAAAAGCGATACACTATAACTCTAACCGAAATAAAAAACCATTTGTGGCAGTAAATATGGCTGCTATACCTAAGGAATTGATAGAAAGTGAATTGTTTGGTCATGAAAAAGGCGCATTTACGGGTGCATTAGCAAGGAAAACGGGAAAGTTTGAAGATGCAAATAAAGGCACATTGTTTTTGGATGAGATAGCTGAGTTGGATCTGAGCGTGCAGAGTAAACTACTTAGAGTATTGCAAGAGCGAGAATTGTTAAGGGTAGGTGGAAATGAAAAAGTTGTTTTAGATGTGCGGCTGATCGTAGCTACACATAAAAACTTGCAAGACGAGGTGAAAGCAGGTAGATTCAGAGAAGACTTGTATTATAGAATAATGGGATTACCCATAGTGTTGCCATCTCTGAAAGAAAGGGGAAATGACATTTTATTATTAGCGAAGCATTTTTTGGATGAGTTTTGTAAGGCCAACAAAATGGCTTTAATTAAAATAACAAAGGGAGCAAAAGATAAGTTGTTGAAATATCATTATCCGGGTAATGTAAGGGAGTTGAAATCAATAATTGAACTGGCAGCTGTAATGTGCAATAATAATGAAATGAATGAAGAAGATATTTTTTTGAATTCAGCAAGTTCATCGGCCTCCTATATGTCGAGCGACAAAACGCTGGACCAATACATTTCTGATATTATATTATATCATTTGGCAGTAAACAATAATAATGTGGTTTTGACTGCTAGAAAATTGGGTATTGGTAAGTCTACTATTTACAATATGCTGAAAGAAAAAGATGTACTCTTAAATAAGTAGTTATGCCAATAAATGAACTTTTACAAGAGCTCGACGACGAGCGTAGAGCAAGAATGGACGCTGTAAGGCGGATTTCTGAGCTTGAAGAAAAGTTGCGGATGTTGGAACGAGAGCAAAAACAATTTGATGCTGGATTTGATAGATCTAGAAAATTGTTGGACATATCTAATATTTTTAGCCGTATAGATTGTGGATTTCTATGTGTGGATTCGACTGGTGCGGTTCTTTTTTTTAATGACGTATTTGGTAGGCAATTTGATGTTGACAATCATTTTGTGGGTACTGCTATAGAAAAATTATTTTCGCTAATTGGGCAGTCGGTTTACGAAGATTATAAAACTTCGAAGAGAAGTGGAGAATTGTACAAAAGTGTTATTTTACTGAATCAAGCTTATTATGAAATTAGTTCTATTCCTGCTTTAGATGAGCTAGAAGGTAGTGATGTATTGCTGTTTGTGGATGTAACTAACAAACAAACGGAAAAAAAAGAAGTACATCAACGAAGGAGATTTTTGGAGCATATACTGAATAATATACCAGGAGATATAGTGGCATTTGATGCTGAGCATAGGTATTTGTATATCAATCCGGTAGCTGTTAAAAATTCCGAAATTCGGAATTGGTTGGTTGGCAAAACAGATAAAGAATATTGTATCAGATATAACAGACCTATTAGTATAGCAGCAGAAAGAGGAATTATCTTTAACAAGGTAAAAGATTCGAAATCGCCCATTGAGTGGGAGGAAAAGTTAATTGGAGCTAATGGATTGGAGGAGTATCATCTCAGAAAAATGTCGCCAGTCTTTAATATTAACGGTGATTTAGAGTTAGTGATAGGATATGGAATAAATATTACTGAAAGGAAACAGATAGAGGAAAAGATACTACTGGGTGAAAAAAAGTACCGTGATATTTTTAATTTCAGTCAGGTGTGGATATGTACTCATAAACTAGATGGTGAGTTACTCTCGGTGAATCCATCGGCTTGTAGTTTGTTGGGTTTTTCAGAACAAGAGTTGGTTGGTACTAATTTGAAGAACTTACTTCCTGAAAATGCAAGGAGAAAGTTTGATGAAGAATATTTGCCAAAGGTTGCAGCGAAAGGGGCAGATGAGGGGTTGATGAGTATACTGAACAAGGAGGGGAAAAGTTATTATTTGTTGTATCATAATTATCTAAAGTTAGAGAAGGGAGAGTCTCCCTATGTAATAGGGTTTGCACAAAATATAACTGACAAACTACATGCTGAAAACGCGCTAAAGCAAAGCGAAGAAAAGTACCGGAACATTATTGACAGCATGAACATGGGGATGCTAGAAATAAATATTGATGGCGAAATACAGTATGCCAATCAGCGTTTTTGTAATATGAGTGGCTATATGGCCGAAGAGTTACTGACGAAGAATGCAACAAAATTGTTTTTCAATAACTATGCGGTAGACATAAATACTTCTAAAAGAAAGAAACGATTATTAGCTAACAGGAATTACGAGTTTGAAGTTAAGATTAAGAATGGGGAATTAAAGTGGTGGTTAGTGAGTTCAGCACCATTATTTCATGTGGATGGCAGTGTGAAGGGTACTGTTTCAATAAGCTTAGACATTACAAAACAGAAAACGATGGAGGCTGAAATGCGTGAAGCCATAAGGCAAGCTGAAAAGTCGGCCCACGCTAAGGAGATTTTTCTGGCTAATATGAGTCATGAAATAAGAACGCCTATTAATGCAATAATGGGATTAGGTAAGTTGTTGTCGAAGGGCACCAATTTAGATGAAAAGCAGTCGTATTATTTATCGTCTATCAGAAAAGCTTCAGAGAACTTGCTTGTAATAATTGATGATATTCTGGATATATCGAAGATTGAAGCTGGCGAGGTGACGTTAGAGATAATAGATGTAGATATAAATGAAATTATAGGCCAGGTAATAACAATGCTGCAGCCTAAAGCAGAAGAGAAAGGACTTATACTAGTATCTGAAATAGATGATAATATTGCAACATCACTATTAGGCGATCCGTATCGAATAAATCAGGTATTGATAAATATGGTAAACAATGCTATAAAGTTTACGGACAAGGGTTTCATAAGATTGAGAGCAAAGCTAGCAAGCGCCACAGAAGATATGCAGGTGATAGTAATCACAGTGGAAGATACCGGTATGGGAATAGACGAAAAGTACATAGATAAAATATTTAACAATTTTTCACAGGAAGATGAAACAGTAGTTAGGAAATTTGGTGGCACAGGGTTGGGGATGAGTATTACCCGTCAGTTGATGGGATTGATGGGAGGCACCATAGATGTAAAAAGTAAGAAAAATATAGGGACTACAATTACACTAACGTTTAGGTTGAAGGTAAGTAGTAGGAGGGTAATCGTGAAAAAGAATGCATCAAAGAATGATACCAGTCACATTGCTAATGCAAATGTACTTTTAGTAGAAGATAATGAATTGAACAGATTGTTGGCATACACTATACTTACTCAGTATGGCGCAGTAGTGACAAATGCAGAAAACGGTGCCATTGCTATAGAATACTTGAGGAAGCAGAAATTTGATATAGTATTAATGGATGTGCAGATGCCTGTGATGGATGGTATAACAGCAACTCGATTTATTAGAGGGGAATTGAAAAGCCAAGTGCCAATAATAGCGCTAACAGCCAATGCGATAAAAGGAAAAAAAGAGGAGTATATGCAGGCAGGAATGAATGATTACATTGCCAAGCCATATAACGAAGAAAAGATGATGTCAGTGATTGCTGGGATATTGTCGAAAACCCTTGTTAAGACAGCTGCTGATTCTGGCCAACCAATATTAGTATCTTCAGTAGAAAAAAGTACAGAAGAACCCATTTTCGATCTCAAAAAGTTGATCCAAATTGCAGGTGACAATACTGATTTTATTTACCAGATGCTAAAATTGTTTGTAAGTGATGTGCCAGATAGTATGAATAAGATAAGTACTGCATATGAGAATCGAGATTTTAATACTATAAAATATTTAGCCCATAGAATTAGGCCATCTTTACAAAATATGAGTATTAATGGAATAAAGGATGAGACATTACAGCTTGAGATATTGGCAACAGAAAAACAAGCAGGAAAAGAAATGGAAGACATTATTCGAAAAATGGCTAGCGTTATAAATAAAGTTACAGCAAAAATTAAGAGTGATTATAATGTTTGATTAGGCCTTGTCAATCCGTTTAGATATTGTGGAGTGGATATTACCTCATGCATCGAAAAGCGCTAGTAAATGTAATTACCAGCCTAGCCAGTGAAGGTTAGCGTTAGCTAATGTAGTTGACACAATATCACAGTTGATATTTATAATCAATGATTTGCTGAGTTTTTCTTTGCTCGAAGGTTGAGCATTTCTACTAGTATTGAGAAAGCCATTGCGAAATAAATATATCCTTTTGGTATGCCATTTTCAAAACCCTCTGCTATGAGCGATACACCTATCAGCAACAAGAACGATAGCGCGAGCATTTTGACAGTGGGGTGATTGTTTACGAAATTGCTAACTGCCCCAGATGCAAAGAACATTATTCCGACGGCAATAATGACAGCCGCTATCATTACTTCTACATGACTGGCCATACCTACTGCGGTAATTACAGAATCGAGCGAGAATACTATATCTAGAACTAGTATTTGAAATATTATGCTAGTGAATGAGTGTACCTTTACGTTTTTCTTTTTGTGTTCTTCTCCTTCTAGTTTTTCGTGTATTTCGGCTGTGCTCTTATAAATTAAGAAAAGGCCACCAACGATTAATATCAGGTCTCTTCCAGATATTTCAAGTTTTTCTAGCAATACTGTGTCTGAAATTCCTACCCACAATCCGGGATTGAATAGCCCACCTTTCAGTCGCATTACCCAACTTATAGATAAAAGGAGTAATATCCTTGTAATCATAGCCAGTGCAAGGCCTGTTTTTCTAGCTTTTTCTTGCTGGTTTACAGGTAATTTGCCTGTTAGTATAGAAATGAAAACGATGTTATCTATTCCTAATACTATTTCAAGTACTGTGAGGGTAATGAGTGATATCCATATTTCAGGATTTAAAAACCATTCCATATTGTGAAAATATCTACGAAGATTGAGCGTGCAAATGTACGGAAGTATAGCATTATGATGTGTATTATATTATTTGTTGTTGACGATTTTGGTTGAGTCAGTTACAAGATCATTGTACGCAAGTAGTAGACACGTTGTAATATGGTAAAATATGAACATAGCTTAGATTTTAGTTAAATAGGGTGGAAATAAATTGTTGTTGATTGCTGTATTATTGTAGATAACGTGTGGATAGAAATGATCATTTGGGTGCGCGAAATGCTTATTGTAATACTTTATTGATATTTCAAAACCATTATTGACATTACCTTTACCCTATGCATACTTTATCAACCGCTTATTTTTCAATGAGGAATGCTCTCCTTCAAATATATGACGACCGAGAGGCGGGCGCAATAGCACACCAAGTACTGGAGTATTTGACTGGATTTACTAAAACAGAGAGACTAATAAAAAAGGACGATGTACTGAGTGTAGATCAGCAAAATAGATACGAGTATATTTATGATAAGCTTGTGAGCACTGTACCTTTACAATATGCTATTGGTGAAGCGTGGTTTATGGGTAACAAGTATACCGTTAACAAAAGTGTGTTGATACCAAGACCTGAGACAGAAGAACTAGTGGGGTGGATAGTAGAAGACTATCGAAAAGCAAAGGAGACTCTATCGGTGCTGGAGGTAGGTACAGGTAGTGGGTGCATATCGGTGTCGCTTCACAAAATATTGCGTAATGTTGTAATAGAATCGTGTGATGTAAGTAGTGAAGCATTAGATGTTGCTGCTATAAATGCTAATAAATTGGGTGCGGCTATTGAGCTTAGGAATATAGACTTTTTGAAATGGAGTGAGTGTACGTGGAAAGAAAAATATGATATTATAGTATCAAATCCGCCCTACATTCCTGTATCTGTAAAGGAAAAACTACATAGTAATGTGGTAAACAATGAGCCACATATAGCATTGTTCGTGCCTGATAGTGATCCGTTATTGTTTTACAGAGCAATTGCATCATTTGGCAGAACGCATTTGGCAGAGAGTGGTCATATATACTGCGAGTTGGATGCAGATAATGCTATGGAAACTAAATTGATGTTTGAGCAAGCGGGATATAGAAGTGTAGAAATAAGGTATGACATTCATGGTAACAGGAGAATGATAAGAGCGATGAAATAGGATTTTTTTCAATCATTATTGAACTTGATGAACAATATAAAAGAGGATGGTAATGTGTTGCCCTTTGGGATTTCGGCATTATTCTTTGTGGTAGTGGTATATTTGGTGTACCCACTATATCAGTACAATGTAGACCCTGACGGTACGTCGTACCTTACGATAGCTGCCAGATATGCATCGGGCGACTATGCTATTGCAATAAATGGTTTGTGGAGTCCTTGGGCATGTTGGCTAACCGCATTGCTTATAAAATCAGGTGTGGCGGCTATACCTGCATCAATCATTATAAATTCGATAGGTGCGTTAGGTTTTTTGTATATGTCAGATTCGATTTTCAGGAGGTTTAATTTTTCTACATTTATTATTTGGGTTTTTAATATAGCGTTGTCATTTTTTCTGGTTTTCGCTGTTTTTTGGCAATCGTTTAATGATCTATGGCAGGCATTTTTATTGCTAACTGTTTTGCGAATAATGATGAGTAATGGGTACACGCAAAAGCCGATATTGTGGGTGGCAACGGGTGCTGTAGCGGCAGTAGCCTATTATGCGAAAGCGTATTCATTGCCTTTTTTTATGCTGAATACTTTTTGCTGTGCTTGGTTGGTATCTGGCGGAAACAAAATATTGTGGGCGAAAATGGTTGTAATTCCGATTATAGTAATGCTAATAGGGGCATTGCCGTGGGTATATTTATTGCACACAAAATATGGTATTTGGGGCGCCTCGACGGCAGGACCGCTTAATATGGCGTGGTATTTGGTGGGGCATCCATATTGGAAAGAAGGGATTGACCTATTAGTTCCTCCTGTATATGCGGATTCGCCATATTATTGGGAAGATCCGTATTTAGTGAACGGGATTATGCCAAAATTTACGGATTCGTGGTTTTTGTTTGGTAAACAGGTATTAAGGATAGGGTATAACTGCATTATGCTAATATATTCGATGTGCGAGATTACATTGTTTTTGCCAATAATAGGAATATACATGCTAGTAAGTATGGTAGTTAAAACACGTTTCTTGGGTTTGTCCATTCCATTAAAGTTAGTTTATCTGTCGTTTTTGTTGTTGCCACTTGGTTACATCATGGTGCATTTCGAGTCGAGGTATATGTGGTATATGGTGCCCCTTGGCATGATTGCCGCCGTGTTTGTGGCAGGTGAAATGGAGAAAAAATATGGTTGGGGCAAAAAGAAGATAATTCTTCTTTTTGGTGTGTCGCTAGTATTGTTTCCTGTTTGGCAACTGATAAAAATGGCCAATGTAGGAAAAGTGGAGTACGAATATGCTCAGCGGCTGAAATTAAAATATGGAAAAACTATAGATGTGGTATCTAACTTGCACCCCAGACATTTGTCAAAGATCGCATATTTTTCAGGCATTAGATTTTTTGTGATAAACAGGCAAGTGTTACCCAAAAATATTGATAATGTAAATGCACTGAAGAGCAAGAATACGGCTGAGTTGCTGGCAGATGTTAGGAGGTACAAAATACCCTTTTATATGTATGTAAAGCCAGATGGTAAATGGTTGAAGAATCCGGGATTTGACAATCTGTTTTTTGAGAACATGAAAGACAGTTCAAGTAACATAGGGATGGTTGTTGACTATGACGATGCTTTGAGTGGGATTGTTATTTATAACCTCATCCGGTAGTTTTAATTGAACTGGAATTTGCTTGCTATTTCCATTTGTTCGCAGAAAATTTCAGACCGTTTAACATTTATTCTCCCGCCATACGATACTTCAGGGAGGTAAATACGAATATGTTCGGGATATTGGTTGTTGAAAAAAAGGAAGTCGGAATTATTGAGCTTGCAATATAACGTTACTCCAGGTTTGTCGTCTTCTTTATCGACTGATCCACAACCTTTACAGCTTCTTTCTTTACGCTCAGTATGCATCCAAAATGATTTTCCGGATTCAGTAATTAGCTCAATTTTGGAATCTTGAGGCACTGTGAAGTTAATACCTTCGAGTGAAACTTTTAATGCGAGTTTGTATCCACACTCTTTAGCGTAGGTGATACTGTAATGAGTTTTGAGTGGATTTTTGGGGTTTGGTCGTTGCAGTATTTTCCATTTTGTATTGCTGGTGTGAGCACAATAAGCAGTAGATAGTTTTTCCATTATGCTATCAGCGTTTGGTGTTTGACCAAAACAGCATAGAGGAGATAATAAAAAGACATATAGGAGCAACCTCATCTGAATTAGTAAAGGATTGTGAATATTATTCTGTAGCTTATTACAGAAAAAGTTTTGTTATTGTTTTACTTCCAAATTTCTCTATTGTACCAGTTTTTTTTGTACCATTTCGTTTTGTATTGGTTGTAATGTTCTACTTTTTTTTGCCCGTTTTTGTCTTTGTAAATAGAATACCAGCGTCTGCGAGGCAAACAACTACTGAAGGTGGTGATAATTAGTATTACAATAAGTGATGCAAGTATTGTTTTTTGAAATTTCATGTTGTTTAGTTTGCATATCCTAGTTGTGTCATAGAATGCACCTGTTTGATGCTTTATGAATTTGATGGATAGATGACTTAAATTTGTGGCAGTCGTTGTACTATGGTAATAAGAATTATTCTACCGAACATTTTGCATTAGGCACGCCATATTTGCTCTGCAGTTTATTTTGATGCTTCATGCATTCCAGCACTGGTCCGCCAGTTTTTCCTGCATTTAGTGCATATCGCACCCTAGTTTCTATACCACCTGCTTGAAAGTAGTAACAATAACATGTTGAAGTGCTTTCAGGTTTTTTCTTGGTACAGCTTGTGGCTACAAGAATAAGCGATAAAAAGAGTACAGATGCTTTTTTCATTTTTTAATTGTTTTCGACACTATTGAGACGAATAAAATATTTACAATACGAACAGCGGTGTTGTATTACTATATCACAATATGCATCAAAAATACAGTTTTTATTAACAAGATTCAACAAGTCATTATCAACAAAAATAAAGTCTGGTATTTTTAATCGTTGTTTTTATTTTTTTACGTAGTAAATCAATGAAGCTTGATGGATCAATAAATGTTGATTATAATGGATGCTTATTGATTGAGTAAATTGCAATTTGTTGTTTTGAAATGCCTTATTAATTTTTATTGTTTTCTTTGTGTAATGGCATCGTATTGGGTGAAATCTCCGGCATGGATGAAGTGTTTTTTTCCAAAAGAAATGATATGGGATATTCCGTCGGGTGTTAAATCATCTTCGGTGTATATCACATTTGATGATGGTCCGCATCCAGTAATAACGTCATTTGTGCTTGATGAGTTGGGTAAGTATAATGCCAAAGCTACTTTTTTTTGTGTGGGTAATAATGTGGCTCGTTTTCCGGAGACATACAACAGGTTGATAGCTGAAGGGCATAAAGTTGGGAATCATACATACAATCATGTAAATGGCTGGAAAACAACCAACAATCATTATTTAAGAAACGTAGAACAGGCTGCACGGCACATAGATAGTTTATTATTCAGACCACCGTATGGTAGAATTAAGCTTTCGCAATATCGCAAACTTAAAAAAATAAATTCCGGATGGAAGATTTGCATGTGGGATGTGCTGAGTGGTGATTTTGATAGCTCGATATCTACCGAGCAGTGTGCGGCTAATGTTTTAAGTCATATTCAACCGGGTAGCATAGTGCTGTTTCATGATAGTGAAAAAGCAAAAGACCGTATGCAATATGCATTGCCTATTGTGCTACAGTATTGTGTAGATAACGGCTGGAGTATGGAGGTACTACCTGGCTAATGATGTTTGGTTTTCTGCCATTTACTTTAGTTTTGCACGTTATGATATTTATAGATACTCACACGCACTTGTATGATGAACAATTATTGTCTGATTATGAACAAATAAATCGTGCTGTATCAGCAGGTGTGGAGCGAATGTACATGCCTAACTGCGATAGTGGTACTATTGGGCCTATGTTGCTGCTAGCCGATAAATATCCTCAGCAATGTATGCCAATGATGGGGCTACATCCATGCTACGTAAAGGACGATTATATGAATGAGTTGTCGGTAGTTAGTAACTGGCTAAATGATCGTAAATTTTCGGCAATAGGCGAGATTGGGCTTGATTACTATTGGGATAGGACTTGGAAGGATCAACAAATTGAAGCATTTGAATATCAAATTGATTTGGCTTTACAGCATAAACTACCAATAGTGATACATAGTCGTGAGTCTACACCCGACTGCATAAATATTGTGGAGCGGAAACAAAAAGGGAGTTTGAAGGGTATTTTTCATTGTTTCAGCGGAACATTAGATGAAGCTGTGGCAATAGTCAATTTGGGATTCTGCTTGGGTATTGGTGGTGTTATTACTTATAAAAAGAGTTTTTTGCCAGAGCTACTGAAGTCTATATCTATTGAAAGTATAGTATTGGAAACTGACGCACCTTATCTGGCACCGGTGCCCCATCGAGGTAAACGTAATGAAAGTAGTTACATACCTATCATAGCTGCTAAAGTGGCTGAAGTATATGGGGTGAGTATAGACGAGGTAGCCGAAGTGACTACAGCAAATGCTATTAGAGTTTTTGAGGAATAACGAGTTGAGTTTTTAGGAGAAATGTAATGTAAATAAGTAGTAAAGAGCTATTTGTACTCCTAGCACTATAAGCAGGAGGGTATACCATAGATTCCAATTGGTGCTTGTTTTGTCTGTCATATTGTGGTTGTTGTTGTATAAAATTAGTTATTTTTCTGCAGGAATAGTTTATCGTTTTTGCCGAAAATATTTACATAAAGTGTAATACCAAATTGTGGATATCTTCTTTTTAGAAATAGAAAAGCTGTGTCAAATTGATCTAATTTTGGTGCATTAAATAATGTTATAAAAACCGGAAAAATGGCAGACGATAAATTAAAAGTATTGAAGCTAGCGCTCGACAAAATCGAGAAAGACTATGGTAAAGGATCTGTGATGATGCTTGGTGACAAGCAGAAGGAGAAGATGGATGTAATAAGTACGGGTTCTATAGGTCTTGATATGGCATTAGGTGTAGGTGGTTTGCCTGCTGGAAGGATTGTAGAGATATATGGTCCTGAATCGTCTGGTAAAACAACTATAGCTATACATACGATAGCACAGTCGCAGAAGAAAGGCGGCATATGTGCAATTATAGATGCGGAACACGCATTTGATGCGAGTTATGCAAGGAAGCTAGGTGTGGATGTAGATAATTTGATTATATCGCAACCCGATTATGGTGAGCAGGGATTGGAGATAGCTGACAGGCTAATTTCTTCAGGTGCTGTAGATGTGGTGGTTATAGACTCAGTAGCAGCATTGGTGCCAAAGGGTGAACTAGAAGGAGAAATGGGAGAGAGCAAAATGGGGCTTCAGGCACGTCTGATGAGTCAGGCATTGCGTAAGCTTACAGCAACTATTTCGCGCACAGGATGCTGTTGTATTTTTATCAACCAGCTTCGTGAAAAGATAGGAGTAATGTTTGGGAATCCAGAAACAACGACTGGTGGAAATGCATTGAAGTTTTATGCATCGGTGAGGTTGGATATACGCAGAGTCAGTCAAATTAAAGATGGCGATGTAGCAAGTGGTAACCGTACTAGGGTAAAAGTGGTAAAAAATAAAGTAGCACCACCATTTCGCCAAGTGGAGTTTGATATAATATTTGGAGAGGGTATTAGTAAGGTAGGTGAAATTATAGATATGGGTGTAGAGTTGAATATTTTGCAAAAGAGCGGATCTTGGTTTGCATATGGCGATAGCAAAATAGGGCAGGGAAGAGATGCAGTAAAGCAGTTTTTGAATGACAACCCAGGTGTAGCGGATGAAATAGAAGCTAAAATAAGGGCAGCATTACAGATAAGTGCAGAATAAATAATGGATTTATGATTTAAGAACGGCTGGCATTATATGTTCAGCCGTTCGTTATTTTGTAGTATTTCAACTGGTTTGGTGTTTGTTTTAATAGACAATGTGTTTTCTGACGATTTTTTTAATGTGCGATGTGTAACGGGAGTGTAAATTTTAGGCATTTGTTGACATTTGTCTTGTTATTTTTGACTTGGATAGGTATTTCGTGATAATAAAATTCCCTTGATGAAGTCAAAAAATTTACTCATTTACCTCTTTGCGATTTCAGGTTTGGTGGCGTGTAGTGACGAGAATCGCAAGTTTAATGTTATTGGGGAAATATCCGGAATGCCGGAGCAGACGATTATACTTGAACAGTTGGGGGCTAACGATATAGTTTCTGTGGTAGATTCTGTTACCTCAAAATCTGATGGAAGATTTGAATTTTCGGGATCTTCACCCGAACCGGGATTGTATAGGTTACATTTTAAGGATAACAAGTTTATATTACTATCTATTGATAAAGGGAATATAAAACTTACTGCAAATTGGGCGTCTATTGAGAATTATTCGGTATTTGGTTCGGCAAGTTCTGAGCATCTGAAACAATTTTTGTTGGTATTTAGAGAGAAGGTAAGGGATTTTAATACTATGAATATAGTGTTGGATACGCTGAAGGCTAGAGGGAATGATAGTTTGCTGGCATTAGCTCAGAAAAATTATCAGGAAATGAATCAAGAGTTTACACAGATAATAGAAAATTATGCTGACACGGCTCCTTATCAGCCCAATGCGATTTTCGCAGCTCGTATATTGAACCCTGCTAGTGAGGGCGTTTTTCTAAATTCATTTACACAGAGTTTGGGTCGTAGGTTTCCGGATACTCGTATGACCAAGGAGTTTTCGGAATATTTTACTAAGATCAACGTTAATAATAATAGGACAGAATTAGCGAAGCCACAGTATGTAGAAACTGGAGCAACAGCACCTGAGATTAATTTGCCAGATAAAGATGGTAATCCTGTGGCGTTATCATCTTTAAGAGGAAAATATGTACTTGTTGATTTTTGGGCGTCATGGTGCGGGCCTTGTAGGGATGAAAATCCTAATGTGGTAGCTGCATATAAAAAATTTAGAGATAGGAATTTTACTGTTTATGGTGTTTCAATAGATCATAATAAAGAGAAATGGGAGCAGGCTGTTAAAGAAGATGGACTAACCTGGACACACGTAAGTGACTTGAAGGGTTGGTCTTCTGCTGCAGCTGTTACATACTCTGTGAGGTCAATACCTACAAATATACTGGTGGGGCCGGACGGTAAAATAATTGCTCGCAATTTGCGTGGGGAGCAGCTGAGCGAAATGCTTACTCAGATCTTTGCCGTAACTGATCAGAAGCCTACACCTTAGGTATATATAGTAATTATTATTTGTCGATCATTTTTACCAGCAATCTTTTAGTGACAGGTAATAGTGTTTCTGAAAACGGTATAGTAATTGGGTATTCGACTTTATAAACAGCTGGATTGGGTAGTAATCTTACTTCCCTTATCAAGTCGATTTTTAGTTGCTCAAAAGTATTGGAGTAGCTTTTGGTTTTTTGGTCAATGTACGTCAGTTTGATACCCCGATATTTAGCTTCTTTGTGCTCAAAAAGTGTTATTGCGTAATTATAAATTTTTACTGCTGTGTCTCGCATGTACTTGATGAAGAGATAGCCTTCGTTTTTGTAAATAGGCATAATGCCTACGGGTTCTATTTGTAATTGCTGTTCAACTATTTCGTATATTTCTTGACCTTCACGTACTGTTTCTTCTATTTCTGCTAGTGCGTATTGCGTTATGTCTTCCAATTCGTGCATTAGCGCAGTATCGGCGAGTATACGCTCATATACGACTTCAAGTTTTGCAGCATCTATATGATCTATTTTTTTCGGGAATCGTTGTTGTAGAAGTTGTTTGTTATTCTTGAAAGTAATTAGGTTGTTGTAGTGTGTTATAATATCTGCAAATTGTGGGTATAATTTGGTTTGACTGAAGTGTTTCTTTACGTCTTGCAAATAAGCCAATAGTCTGTATTTCTGTAGTTCGAAATCTACGTAACCTTCTATAAACCAGTTTTCATTAAGTATCATAAAGCAAGCGTTTTGATGATTAGTATACTACATCAAAATAGATGCCAGTTAGCGTGAATGAAACTTAAATTCAATTTACAGATAGAAAAAGTATAGTAGTTAGTGTTTTGTGCCGAGGTGTTAGTGTAAATTGGTGAAGTAAATGAAATTTTTGCCAACTTGACCATAGATGCACCATACGAAAAAAGGTCTCCCGATATGGGAAACCTTTTTAGTAGTTCCATCTGGATTCGAACCAGAACAAACAGAACCAAAATCTGTTGTGCTACCGTTACACCATGGAACTAACTAATGGTGTTAATGGGCTGCAAAGGTAAAAATGCTTTGGCAAAAAAACAAGAAAAATTACCGAAAAAATGCCGCTCTAATAAATATTCTTAGGTTTAATGTACTGGTTTAAGCTTTGGTTGCTAGTGATTTTTTTAGAAAGTCTATCACTTGTACTTCTGTGGCATCAACTTCTCTCAAATCGGCAAGATGCACAGAAATCCAATCAGTGATATGAATAAGGTGAAATATGCGCTCCCAATAAGTTTTGCCTTCAGAAAATATTTCAAGTATGGTAGGCTTATACTTTTTAATTATTTCTTTACCGATTTCTATTCGTAGCTGCACTCTATCAAAATCATCATGATTGCGAAGTATTATCACCACCTTGTCGGTAGCGCTATCGCGCCAGCCTACCAGTTCGTTATGATTCATTTCGGGTACTGCACCATGCCATGCCAGCATTTTGCTATTTTCGTTTATCTGCTGTCTGAAACGGATGGCAACTCCTTCTATTGTTGATGCTGAATAAATTATCGGAGTTTTACCTACCATTTTCTTAGCAAAAGCTAATGATTGTTTTTGAGTTTCGTTTTCGTTAGCTATCATTTTTTTGATAGCACCTTTTATTTCTCGTTCAAAGCTGTTTGTTATTAGTTGGAAATGATGCAATACCCATAGCAATTGGACCATAGAGTATCCCAAACATGACCGTGGGGGCATTCCAGCTGGTACAAGTATGCAGTCAAGCTTCTTTGCATTGGCAAACTCTGCTACTTTTCCGCCAGAGGTAATACAAATGATCGTAGCTTTTTGCTTACGTGCTTGTTGCATAGCCATTAATGTTTCCTCAGTGTTGCCAGAGTAAGAGCATACTATGACCAAAGTATGCTTGTTGACAAATGCTGGAAGGAAATAGTCTTTATTGACAATAAATGGAACATTTAGCTTGTCGAAAACGAAATTCTGTACGATAGATCCACCAATACCACTACCTCCCAAACCAGTGACAACAATATTGCTGAAAGTAGATACAGGTGTAACAAATTTATGGTTCTTGCCAATAATCAATGCTTCCTGCAACTGAATTGGGAAATCAAGTACTAATTTTTTCATTTTATAGTTAGTATTTTTATTCTTTGGGTATCAGACTAGATACAAGTTGACGTATCTAGAAACAATTTTGAAAGTAAATTGAGCAAAGATATTCCTCGATATCCAATCATCTAAAGTATCAAAACATTAGTTTAGCACTATATTTATTTTTCAATGTCCAAACATAATAAACTTGGGATAAAAGGCGAAGAAATTGCAGCAACCTTTTTGCTAAATAAAGGTTATAATATTCTTTTTCTTAATTGGCGATATGGCAAAAAAGAAGTTGACATTATAGCTGCCAAAAATGATTTGATCGTATTTGTAGAAGTAAAGACAAGATCCGGAGGACAATTTCAATATCCTGAGGAAGCTGTCAACAAGAAAAAACAATTGTTGATAAAAGCTGCAGCTGAGGGTTATGCTGATCAGAATCCGTCAAGAGCAAATATAAGATTTGATATAATAAGTGTGCTGATGGATGGAGATCTAACTAAAGAAATTGTGCACTTTGAAGAAGCCTTTTAAAGTTTCTATAAATACAACAAGCGTTCTAGTTTGTCATTTTTAGATACTTTTCTGGACGGGCAACAAAAGCAGTTTTACAATTTTCACTACAAAAACGTATTGTATCGTGCATATACACAGTGCTTTCTACCCAGCTTGTATCATAGGTCATCTCGCACACAGGGTCAAATTTACCTGATTTTATATCTTCAACGGATACAATTGTATTTTCTTCTGCTGGTACAGTTATAGTTTGAGTAGTACTGTCAGCAGCTTTTTCATTGCCGCACGATACCGACAGAATCGCAAATGTCGCAACTAATATTACTTTTTTCATCAAATATATTTTTGTTTGCCACCTCCACTTTTTTTTCGGAGGATTAATCATGCAAATTTAAACCATTATTTCTTCTTTGAACGTCACAGGCTCATGCAGATTTATTTTATCCAGTTCCAGCAATGTATAGCTTCCATCAGCAGACCGTTCGAACATTGGCAGGAAACGAGCGCCATAGATCAGGTCTTCAAATGTGTAAGATGTTCTTTGCTGTACAGTATTGGAGAAATGGTCATCGAAAGCCTTCATATAGACCATTAGCTCCATTTTCGCATCATAAAGTGCTTCTTTACTGTATTGGTACAATGGGCTTTCTTCGGTAATATGGTGTACCATAGTCCAACTAAGTGCCATAGAGTTTATCTTGGAAAACTCTAGTGGTAGAGGATAAAATCTCGTTACTAATTTGCCATTCTCGTTAATGTGAAGTGCCAGGGTGAGTTGCGCTTCTACATCTGTCAGGTGATTATTTTTGTACGTGGCTACTCGAAGCATCAACGCCTTACCATCTTTGTATGGGGCTATCAATATATTGTCACTAAACAGAAGAAAGGCTCTGGGGCGAGAAAAACGTCCATAAATAAGACCAGTTACAACGGCAAAAGACAATATACCCAATAAAGATTCGGTCGACGCTACAATATTGGTTAGTAATCCGGTAGGTGCAACATGGCCGTAGCCAACAGTAGTGAGTGTTTGAGAGCTAAAGAAAAAGGCAGCAAGTATTTCGTCAACCATTGATTTGGAGGTGTCAATACCGGAAAGATTTTCCACGCCAATTGCAAAATATATGCCTGCAAAAGTAATATTGATAACAGTGTACGACAGAATAATAGTAAAAAAGAAATGGCTACCTTTCATCCTTAACAACGTATGATATACGGATAAACGCTCCCATATTGGCATACCTCTTTTGCGAAGATTGGTACTACCATCTCTATTCACAAGTCTTCCGCCCTCTACATTGCTGTTATTTCCAAAGCCTGTATTATCAATATTCTTAAACTTGAGCCTAGATGATGCCATTTTTTCTGTTCCATTTTAGTTCTGCAATTAGCAAACCCACTACACTAAGTAGCATTAATAATGCTCCCAAAATTAAACTAAACTTACCTGTATAATGTACACTACACCAAAAATGTAAACTCAAAAACAAACTTCCTAGCACAATTAATTTTACTGCCCAATTGCCTAATGGAACTAGCGAAAAAGGACTCGTTTTTAAAAGTTTGCCAGTGCATACGAGATAATAAATAGCCTGTAGATAGGTGCTAACAACAAAACTAAGTGCAACTCCGGAAAGACCCAAAATAATGTAAAAAGGGTACATCAGTAAACATGCTAGTGTCAGTTCTCCCAGTGCACCAGTGTTAATGATATCGCCTTTGTGAAGCCGCTGCAATAAGGTTGTAAAGCTATATGCACGAACGGGTAATACTAAGGTAGAAATTGCAAAAATCGGTATTGCTGGTATATATTTTTCTGAAAAAAGTGTAACTATCAATTCATTTCTGAAGATGAAAAGAAAAAAGAAAACAGGGAAAACAATGCAAGATAAAAGTCTACCTGACTGATTAACTAAGCGGATACTACTTTCTTTTTGCAATGTAGCTATACCATTTCCGGCTAGTTGCAACAACACTGCACTACTGGCTGCGCTGAGCAGTAGTGGTAGAAAGGGTATGTTTTGGGCACCGTTATAATATATTGCCGATAATTGTGCGGTGAGTAGTATGGATATTGCGAATTTATCTATCCATGTCGAAAACATTTGCACAATGTCATATAACCCCAAATGAAGCCACAAGGATTTAATAGCAGAAACATCTATTTCCTCATGATCGTATCCATAACTATTATCTTTCAATACTCTTAATACAGTGATACTGTAGGTAAATACTCGCAATAGATTGATAATTAACAAGAAAGAAAAAAGAAATTGAATTGAAAATGTTTTCTCTAAAGCGAGCCAATGGATCGCACAAAAAGCTACAGCATATAAAAAACCGGTAACACTCATAACGGTGTATCGTTTATATACTATGAGCAAAGACTCAATAATGACGCTAATAGCGAAAGTAATGATAAAAAGAAAAGAGGTAAAAAATGCTACACCACCTGATGAGTATTGCAATCCTGCAAAGCATGAACCTAACACAACCATCCAAAATACGAAGTATAAATAGTGTTTAGCCTGCAGCTTACTTATAATATTGGCAAGCATACTAGTGCTGTAGGTAACAACAAGTGATTGTATACCAAAACATATTATAGGGTAAATGACATACAACTGTATCCAAAAAAGCTGGTAATTGCCATACAACTTAGTTGGCAGCAATCTGGAATACCAAATCATCACCACTAGATTTGCCAGAGAAGGGAAAAACCGGGTGATGAATATTAAAAAAGAATTACTAACAAATATGTTATTTGCTTTGTGCAAAGGCATTACATTCTTCCATATTTAGCTGTTTTATAACCCTAGCAGGATTGCCGGCTATTACACAATATCCATCCCTGAAATCTTTCGTTACAATAGCTCCAGCACCTACTATTGTAAAGTCGCCCAGTGTAACTCCTGGTAGCACCACTGCGCCCATTCCTAACCAGCAAAATTTTCCAATAATAATTGGCTGGTTAGGAGTATGAAGTTCATTATTAATAAAATCGTGGTTGCCTGATACTAATCCCACATTAGGCCCCAGATTGGTGAAATCGCCTATTTCGATACCATTGGCTGCGTTAATATATACCCCCGGCGAATCGCCAGGATATACATTTTTTCCTCTTTTTATTTTATTTGGACTATGTATGGTGCTGGTGTGGTGTACAGCCCAAGGAGTGTCGGCATTTTGCCTCAGTAGTTTACGAAATAACAAATCTGCAATGTAAAACCCGATACTCATTTCGCGGCGTAAGCCAAAAAGCGATTTGAGGTTATATGCAGGGTGTTTATCCATATTTTATTTCAACAAAAATATTTGTACTTATGGTACTAGGTATGCGTTCCAGTTTTAAAGTATAACCAAAGAATTACTTTGCAGCAGCATTTTTTCTGAACATAGGTATCACTGCACCGATACATAAAGCTATAATAAGGATACTGCTAACCAATGCTACTTTTTTACCAGTGTAGAAACTTTTAGGTTTGAATTTAAATTCTATTTTATGTGGTCCGGCTGGTACTTTTATTGCACGCAATACGTAGTTGGCACGGAGAATATTTGTTTCTCTATCGTCGATATATGCTTTCCATCCTTTTGAATAGTAGATATCTGAGAATACAGCCAATCCTTCCTTACTGTTGCTGCTAGTAAAAGAAAGTTCATTCAATCCATATTCATTAAGCTTGATAAAGGACGCACTATCTTTAGATGGTACAAAATTACCCAATTCGTTTTTGTAGGTCGATCTTAGTACTGCCGTGTTTTTAGGTACGAACGCACTTGGAACTATAGCTGTGTCGCCTAGCTGTGCAGCATTTAGGGCGTTCATTTCATCGTCGGCAGTATTAGCCCATTTTATTTCATTCACAAACCACGCATTGCCACATGCTTCTGGGTTGGGCATAACTTGTGGAGGAGTGTTTTGTCTGCCTACAATGATATACTTAGTATTGAGCATACTTAGTACAGCACCATTAAAGCCTCTACTCAAGTGACGGTCAATAAGATCTTGATAAATTTCCATTTTAGCTGGATGGTAACCACCAACGCATTTGTGAAAATAGGCTTGTACAGCATCATTATAGGGGTCTTTTGTCAAATCTAGCACTCTGTAGTATGGGTCTGGGTCTTTCATTATCGCCTTATCCACTTCCCTCGGTTCGAAAATAGCTTCATATTCGCTTGCATCTACATAGTTACTTTCATTAAGGTAGTTCATGGATATCGGTATTAGGTCTATAGCTATTATTGCACCTATTCCGCCTATGAGTAGGGTAGGGTTGATTTTATTTTTGATATAAGCCCACAATAACCCTGCCACTAACAATATGAGAGCAGCGCTTTTAATGCCGCTACTCGCAGCCAAAGCTGCTCGGTCTTCACGTAGTAGTTTCAACATTTCTGGTTGCATGCGTTCATCGCCCATTCCTGTGAAATCGAAAAACATACTACCACCCACACCCAGCAGCAAGCACATGCCTGCAGTAATGCCAGCAGCCATTTGGATGTTTTTCCATGTTTTTGGGTTGTCTTTATTATCCATTATTGCTTGTATACCCCAAACACCAAGTAGTGGGAATAAAAATTGAGGGATTACTAAAGCCATAGAAACAGTTCTAAATTTGTTGAGATAAGGAATATGGTCAAACAAGAAAAAGTTCACTGATTCGAAGTTTTTTCCCCAAGAAAGAACAATACAAATAATAGAAGCTACAGCTATCCACCATTTATTGGGAGAGCGGACTGCAAACAAGCCAAGCACAAAAAGAAAGCATACTGCTGCGCCAAAGTAGACAGGACCGCTCAGAAATGGCTGAGGTCCCCAATAAAGTGGTAATTGTTCTGCGTTTCCACCTATAGCTTCTAGTGTTTTGGGTGCTTTTTCCGCTTTTTCGCCACTAGATCCACCATATAGATAGGGTATCATCAAGCAAAATGTTTCACCTATGCCATTGCTCCACCTGAATGCATACTCCTTGTCTAATCCACCATTTGTCTTTTTGTCGTGACCAGACAGTTCGCTACCGCCTCCACGCATGGTTTCGTGTGCGTATTCTGATGTGGTGAGTAGTGATGGCATGCTAGGTCCAATTCCTACAGCCATGGTCGCTGCTGCCATAGCAGACGATATGAAAAACTGTTTAAGTTTACCATCTTTGATAGCTCTATATAGCATTGCTACACCAAAGCAACCAAACATTATGAAAGAGTAGTAAATGACTTGGAAGTGGTTGTTAGAAAAAATTAATGTGAAGGATACCCCCAGAATGGCAGCTCCAGTAAGCCATTTTTCATTATATATGAGGTACAAACCTGCCAGAGCTGCAGGTAAATAGCCCATAGTTAGCATTTTCGTTTCGTGACCTACGCTTATAATTATGGCATTATAAGTGGAGAAGGCATAAGCTATTGCACCTATTACTCCCAGCCATTTGTTGATGTTGAGTACACGCATCAAAAGGTAAAAGCACAACATGGCAATGAAAAAGAAATATGCTGGCTTACCCACAGATTGTAGTAAAGCCTGTACATAGCCCGGATAATTGGTATTACTGCTGCCCACATAAGTGGTGTAAGTGGGCATTCCACCAAACATACTGTTAGACCACAATACATCTTTACCGGTTTTTTCATAATAGCTCATCGCTTCGTGCGACATCGCTTGCCACGATATATTATCATGTTGGTTCAGTTTTTTGCCCTGCAACTGAGGAAAACAATAAAACAGTGACAACACTATAAAACCAATAACAATAAATATATCTGATTTGTATTTCTTAAAATCGAATGCCATAAGACGTCTATTATGCCAAAAGTAGAAAGTTGAATGCTATTTTCCTAAACAAACGTAAAAACTTAGCTTCTATTGCAGCTTGTTTGTGGTATGCCGTATTTAGTTAATGTTAAAGGTACTTTCTCTTAACAAATTCAACAATTTAATGCTTCACCTCCAAATATTTTTTTGTTTATAAAACCATCAACAATATTGGCTCGTATACTATTGTGTAACTCATTATTAACAAAACTAACCAACAATGAAAAAAATCGGCTTTAGAAAAATTGCTTACATAACCGCAAGTATCACATTAACATTGACTATAGTGTTAATAATTCATATTTTCTTGGTAACACGACCAGACCCCAATAAAGAACAAAAAAGGGTAATGGCGCGTATTGACTTTAAACAAGATATCGCTCCAGCGGATGCCGAGAAAATTACTGCATGTCTATACATGCAAAAAGGCGTAGACCATGTGTTGTGCAATGATGCAACTAACATCGCTGTATTCACTTTCTCTCCAGAAATGAATAATGCTAATAATATTATTAGTTCATTAATAAGTAGTACAAAGTACAAAGCAGAAAGATACATACCCTCGCAGGATGATATGCGTTCGGGCTGTCCCGTAGTTGTGGGATCTATAACTGATAAAGTATACAATATGTTTAGGCACATGTAAGACCGCAAATTTGGCATCAGTCTACAAAACGAGATTATTAGAAAAGTTTATTCACTAACCAATCAAATCAAATAAAAATGAAAAAAACAGTACTGATTTTATCAGCAGTGGCAATAACAGGAACGATGTTGTTGGCACCATCTTGTAAAAAAGAAAACAACACTGCACCTGCAGCTACTCCTACACTTTACGACTCTCTTGGCGGCACTTCAATGGTAGCTGATCCGTCAAATAGTGGTCAGATGATTGAAAAAGGTAGACTGGGTATACGTTCTGTGGTGGATAGCACAATTTTTGTGATAGCAGCCGATACTTCACTAAACAAGTTTTTTCCGGTATTGTTGGCGGAGGTTACAGGTAGCAATCTAAGTGGTTTCACTATACTCAGTAAAAATCTTACAGATTTCTTTTGTGTTGCTACTGGTGCTAAGAATTTTACATACACAGGTAAGGATATGGTAGCGGCTCATGATCCGGCTCAAAATCCTAGAATGAATGGCAAGTCTAGCAATGCAGATTTTGATCAGTTTGTGGCGGACTTAGTGGTAGGTGCCAAAAAAGTAGGCCTTTCAGACGATCTTATTGGTAGAGTAGGGAGAGTGGTTAATACCACAAGAAGTAGTGTTGTGCAAAAATAATGGTGTGTTTGCGTTGCCTATTGATGTTTATCAGTAGTTTGTGAGCGGTTGTGTCTTGAATGAGCACAACCGCTTTTTATATTTGGTCAACAAAAACGATATATATTGCCAACTTTACAAAGGCTGAGAACC